>CAYLSF010000167.1:6971-9614 GCA_964385675.1 uncultured Saprospiraceae bacterium | reverse complement strand
AACTAATGCCATTAATCTCGTTCTTTTCACCCATAATTTCGTTAGAAAAATTTATAAATAACTCGTTATTCTACAATTTTTTACCTCATTATGAATGAAATAACTTCGATTTCTGGCACAATTTATTTGTCATCACTAATTATTGAACTATAAAAATGCTAACGACTAAATTATGAAATCACAATTAATCGAATGCGTTCCCAATTTTAGTGAAGGGCGAGATGCTGCTGTAATTCAACAAATAGCAGATGCTATTTCGAGTGTGGAAGGAGTGAAATTATTGGATGTTGACCCTGGTAAAGCGACAAATCGAACCGTTATGACTTTTGTTGGTGCTCCAGAAGCAGTCATAGAAGGAGCTTTTCAAGGGATAAAAAAAGCGAGTGAACTGATAGATATGCGGTATCATTCAGGAGAACATCCTAGAATGGGGGCGACAGATGTGTGTCCGTTGATTCCAATTTCTAATATTACTATGGAAGAAACAGTAGCCTACGCTCGTAAACTAGGAGAAAGAGTGGCAAAGGAGTTGAGTATCCCGATCTACCTTTATGAAGCAGCAGCTACAAAACCCGATAGAAAAAACTTGGCGACGATACGAGCAGGGGAATACGAAGGATTTAGTGAGAAAATTAAAAATCCGAATTGGCAACCAGACTTTGGAGCAGCAGTATTTAATGAACAAGCTGGGGCAACGGTAATAGGAGCAAGAGATTTTTTGATAGCTTATAATATTAATCTAAACACAACTTCCGTACGCCGAGCGAATGCAATTGCATTTGATGTGCGAGAAAAAGGGCGAGTGAAAAAGAAGCGAGGTCAAGTTGTAAAAGATAAAGATGGCAATACAGTTAGAGTTCCAGGCACTTGCAAAGGCGTGAAAGCTATCGGATGGTTTATTGATGAATATGGAATTGCTCAGATTTCCATGAATATCACCAATATTCAACAAACGCCCGTACATGTTGCTTTTGAGGCGTGTAGAGCAAGTGCAAATAGGAGAGGATTGAGGGTATCAGGTTCTGAATTAATTGGTATGGCACCGCTAAAAGTGTTTTTGGATGCTGGACGCTATTTTTTAAAACAACAAAAACGTTCTATTGGCGTATCGGAAGCAGAATTGATAAAAATTGCCGTAAAGTCAATGGGCTTAGATGACTTGCAGCCTTTTGACCCGAATCAAAAAATTATTGAATATCAATTAAGGAATATTGCAGACCGTCCATTGATTCATCAAACCCTAACGGATTTTGCAGATGAAACAGCATCCGAAAGTCCCGCCCCTGGAGGTGGTTCTATTTCAGCTTACGTTGGAGCTTTAGGTGTTTCTTTAGCTACGATGGTCGCCAATTTATCTTCTCATAAAAGAGGTTGGGACAAGCGTTGGTCAGAATTTTCAGAATGGGCAGATAAAGGGCAGCAACTCAAAAATGAACTCTTACAATTGGTAGATGAGGATACCCATTCTTTTAATCAAATCATTGCTGCTTTTCGATTACCTAAAAATACAGAAGTTGCTAAACAACAAAGAGAAGAAGCTATTCAAGTTGCGACTAAATACGCCATAGAAGTGCCATTTAAAGTGATGCAGGTTTCTTTATCAAGTTTTGAAATGGTAGCTGCTATGACTAAAATTGGCAATCCAAATTCAGTAACAGACGCAGGAGTAGGGGCATTATGTGCAAGGGCGGCTGTGCATGGAGCATTTTTAAATGTAAAAATCAATACAGCCGATTTAAAGGATAAGGCTTTTGTGGAACAAGTATTAGCAGAAGGGGAGAAGATGATAGCTAAAGCGGATGAATTAGAAAAGGAAATATTAGCGATTGTGAATCAGAAGATTTGATAGAATATTAAGCATTAATACTGCCACAGATTAACACAGATTAAACGGATTTTTAATCTATATAATCTGAGTCAATCTGTGGCTTTCCATTTTAATTATTTCGGTCTATTCGTCTTCGTATTCCAATTAAAATCGACCTTAGAAGGCAAATAAGAATATTTTATATGCTCGTAGTTTAAGGAAAATTCCTCTGTAGGACGCTCCTTTTTTGACCCTGACACTTGATAGCTTGTAATCATTACATTGGACAAGGTAATTTTTACATAGACATTCTTTCTATTATCTACTAAATCAATCGTCATCGTAGGGAAAACCCGACCATTCGCTACGGCTTCCATTAATTTTGGAGAGGACTTATCTATAAATTTAGTGACGTTAACAGGAGTGAAATTAGCACTGCCGCGTTGGCGTGTAGAACTATTCGTAGAAGTAGGTCTAGAGTTACTCATAGAAAAAGAGTTTAACTCAATCCATCCTCTGTGTTTGGGATCGGCAGAACTGCCAGGCATACCTTTAATTTCTAAAAATTGAGCAGAAACATCCACACTAAATGCCAATACAAATAGGAATGGTAAAATTATCCATGTTTTCATAGTCTGATAAAAATTAGTTGATGAAAAAATATAATATATTATTTTATGTAAGATGAATCAATAAGGTAACCTCAATTTGACAAAAAGATGGAAACTTGATACTGGTTACTGGTTACTGGGAACTGGATGCTAGTTTTATGGGTTTCATTAACAGACAACAGACAACAGACAACAGACAACAGACAACAGACAACAGACAACAGA
>CAYLSF010000167.1:0-6871 GCA_964385675.1 uncultured Saprospiraceae bacterium | reverse complement strand
CAGACAACAGACAACAGACAACAGACAACAGACAACAGACAACAGACAACAGACACAAAATCCAAAATTGTCCGCTATGCTTTGATGTCCTTCATCAGAACCTTGTATTTTTGAGGATAAAAGTTAGTTTATGACCAAGTCATCCATCGGTTTATATCTATTGGGTTTACCCTTAATGGTATTGATTTATTTTCTGGGATATGAGGTAGAACGAACAGATTTTTTATCGGTTATTCTACCTTATGCAGGATTATTTCTATTATACATCATAGCTTATCAATATGCGAATACCAATAAATTGATTCAATATTTTATTGGAGTCGCTATACTTATGCGATTTATTTTGGTGTTTGAAATGCCAAATTTATCAGATGATATTTACCGATTTATCTGGGATGGTCGATTGTGGTGGAGTGGTGTTAACCCTTTTGATCAATTGCCATCTGCGTTAATGGAAAGTGGCAATTTGCCTCTATTATTAGATGAATCGCTATATGATCTGTTAAATTCTCCTAACTACTTTACAATTTATCCCCCTGTTCTACAAGGTATTTTTGTAACGGCTACTGGGTTATTTCCTACCGATATTTGGAGTAGTATGGTGACTATGAAATTATTTTTATTGGTGTTTGAAATCGGCTCAATTGTGCTGATTTGGCGATTATTAAAAAAATGGAATTTGCCAGATAAAAATATTTTACTATATGCTTTAAATCCATTAATTATCCTTGAAATTGTTGGAAACCTTCATTTTGAAGGAGCGATGGTTTTCTTTTTAGTATTAGCGTTGTACTTGTTAGAAAAAGAGCAATTACATTGGTCGGCAGTTGCTTTTGCATTATCCGTTGCTTCCAAATTATTACCGTTGATGTTTTTACCCTTTTTGATTCCTCTATTGGGATGGAAGCGTAGTTTTCAATATTTTATAATCGTAGGTAGTGTAACGTTGGCGTTATTTATCCCCTTATTTAGTGCAGAATTTATAGCGAACTTTGGAGATAGTTTAAACCTATATTTCCAAAAATTTGAGTTCAACGCAAGTTTATACTACATCTTTCGATGGATTGGATTTCAGCAAGTCGGATATAATATGATTAGTGTCATAGGCCCTGGATTAGCTGGAACTGCAGGTTTATTGATATTAGGACTAGCTTTTCTAAAATACAGAGGTAAAACCGTTCATTCTCTTCCTTTACAATGGATGATTGCGATTTCAATCTATTTATTTTGTACGACGACTGTACATCCTTGGTACACAACTTTGCCTTTAGTCTTATGTTTATTTACTCGCTTTCGTTACCCTGTCATTTGGACTGGACTTATCTTTTTGACGTATATCAATTATAGTTATCCTGTTTATTTTGAAAATCTATGGATGGTGGGGTTGGAGTATAGTGTGGTGATTTTGATTTTAATATTTGAATATAAAGCATCAGATACCTTAAAGACATCTGATGCTTAAAATTATTATTATTCCAACACCAATTGCATCAACGCTACATCTTGCCAATGTCCATTTACAAAGCCAATTTTACGTTGAATCCCAACGACTTCGTATCCTAATTTCTTATTATATTCGATACTTGCCTCATTATCCGCAAAGATTTTGGCGACTAAGTGACGATAACCTAAGTTTTTGCATTCTTCAATTACAAATTTTTTGAAGACGGTGCCATAGCCCTTACGTAGCCATTTTCCATCAAAAAAAACAGCCGTTTCACATGCGGTGCTATATCCTTTTTTATAGCTATATCGGGTAATTTTTGCCCAACTAATGATACCTTCATTTTTCAATTCCATAACGTAGAATCGCTCTCTGTCATTAAAATCTTCCATCATTTTTTGAAAATAATAAGCATCTGTCCTATTGGTTTCCATGGTGGCGGTACCAACATATTGATTATAAATTGTAGCGATAGTCGCACAATCTTCAAGTGTTGCATTTCGGATATATGGTTGTGATTTCATGTTATAAAATTACCATCAGATTTGAAAGAAAATAAAAGTTGAGTCTTCTTTTTTAAATATGTAGCGTTCAACTCTTTTTTTATGCAAAAATGCGTATTGTGAATTGATTTTCAAGGTAGATGTATAAATATTTTATTACTTTAGCTATCACCAAAAAAATAATATTATGCAAGCAGCCCCTTCGGTAGCATTGA
Source organism: uncultured Saprospiraceae bacterium (assembly GCA_964385675.1). Classification (GTDB taxonomy): domain Bacteria; phylum Bacteroidota; class Bacteroidia; order Chitinophagales; family Saprospiraceae; genus CAYLSF01. Next base: position 4,709 of record CAYLSF010000167.1, on the reverse strand, counting down.
TAGTCTTTTCTAACGATTTGGATAGTTATTTGCCAAACGTAGAGACAGAGAAGCGTTTGATAGAAGAAGCGTTAGAACATTACAACGATACCAATAGATTAAAAGTCATTACCCGCTCTTCGGTAAGTATTGATGATATTTTCCGTTTATTTAATCGATATAAAAATCGAATTGTATTATTTCATTTTGCTGGACACGCAGGCGGAAATGGCTTACAATTGAATAACACCCTAGAAAAAAAGGAATTAGGTAGGGCAGAAGGATTAGCAGAATTATTTGGTCGAGAAGCCACCAAAGGGCAACTAAAATTGGTGTTTTTGAATGGCTGTTCTACAGAGCCTCAAGTTGCTCGATTAAAAGAAGTTGGTGTACCTTCAATTATTGGAACACACTATCCCATTTCAGATAGTAAAGCCGTTCGATTTGCTAAATATTTTTATCGTACCTTGACAAATGCGGATCAAGCGAACCCGTTTGAGATGAAAAACCCAACCATTCAAGAAGCATTTGAGGCCGGTATGGGATTTTTAAAAACGGGGTATCCAGTGAAAGAGAAGCCGCAAACGCGTGGTTTCACCTTTGAATTTGAGGAAGAAGAACTAGACGAACCGTGGGAATTATTTACGACAATACCCAACTGGTCTTTACCCAATACCGTTTCGGATGAAGAGAAAATTTTTAACGAATACCTCACCAGAAACTTAGTGGAATCGCTTGTGCCTTATAGCCGACCTGCCGCAAAATTTCTGCCGATTGCCAATAGTAAAATTCCAGATTGGGAAACGCATGCTAAGATTAGTAATAAAGCCAAAGAAATTATTGTCCGAAGTTTTGTAGGGTTAGTAGGGATACAACTCCGTCAGCTTTTTGCGATTGGTAAGGAAGACTTATCGAAGTCAAAACAACGGCGTTATGTGCAAACAACTTTGAATACAGCAAAGCTGACGTTGAAAATTTTGTGTTATACACTATTGTCAGAATTATGGGATTTGAACAAAGCGAGTGAGGTGTCAACTTATAAACTGACGACGAATCAAAAAGAAATCATTCAACGATTCTTTGAAGAAAATTTTGGTTTTGATATTGAAGATGCAGTTCAACTTTTGCAAAACCTAAGTGATATTTATATCAATAATGATTTAGAATTTCCGTTTGAAGAATTTAAGAATTTTCCTCCTAATTTTAAAGAAGGCGGTATTTTCCTAGAAGCTTGTGAAAAATTACAAGGACTAAGTCGAGTCTTAGATAAGGGATTGTTGAAATTATCACATTGTTTTGTAGCAGAGCGGGAATTGACGATTTTTTTAGAAAGGGTTAGTTTCTTAGCCGCCTATAAAATGGTGTCTATCAAGAACATCTCTTATGATGAAATGCGTAACAAACCGCCAAGATATATTTTGCAATTTGCTAAACTGGGAATAGGAAAAGATGCAGCGATCAATGCGGAAGAAACACGCTATGAGGATACGCCGATTACGACAGATGCGGTTTTGATTTATAAAAATACCTACAAAGAACACGTCAATCTTTTTCCATTTTTAATTGACTTAAATACGCTCAATTTTGAAGGCGGTGCTAAGATTTGTTTATACGACTTTAAAGACATGGATGACGGCAGCTTGAATTATCGGTTTTTGGAAGACAACGCTATTGAGAAAGTGACTTTTCACAATACGGTTAACGAAGAAACTGATTTTGATAAGTTGATGGCAGATAAAGCCTTACATAAGAATTTAAAATACGATACTGTTTTTGACCAATTTAAAAAAGCACAAACCGCTATTTTAGGCTCGTCCGATGTAGAAATCACCGAAGATGATTTTGGTGATTTATTTGATGACGAAGAAGATTGGTAAATTGAATCAGAAATTGAGTATAATCCAAAATCACTAACTAGTAATAGCATTAAATAAAATGAAAAGATACCCTTTTAAATTTTTAGACTCCTATACTAAAGAAGATACGGATATTTTTTTCGGACGAGATGAAGAGATCGCAACCCTGTATGAAATGGTTTTTCAAACCAATATGATATTGGTATATGGTGCGTCAGGAACGGGCAAGACTAGTTTGATTCAATGTGGGCTGGCTAACCGATTTGAGTCACACAATTGGTTAGATTTACACATTCGGAGAGGAGATAACATTAATACTTCCCTTGAAAAAATATTGACTTCAAATGCGGAAACGGATGCTATGACAGATGTAGGGGAGCTAGGTGAGGGCGATGAAATAGACTGGCTAGATGCTATAGATGAGGAGGAAGAAGAAGCAACCGTACAACAGTCACAAAAAATATTAACGCCTCTCCAAAAGGCGTTGAAGAGCTTGTATTTAAGGCATTTTAAGCCAATTTATCTAATTTTTGATCAGTTTGAGGAACTCTTTATTTTAGGTAAAAAAGAGGAACAAACCCAATTCATTCAAACCATTCAAGAGATTTTACAAGTAGAATATCCTATCAAATTATTGTTTGTGTCTCGGGAAGAATATCTCGGATATATGTACGAATTTGAAAAGGCCGTACCACAGTTGATGCGGAAAAAACTGCGGATTGAGCCAATGAATTTGGATAAAGTGCGACAAGTCATAAAGGGTATTACTGCCGTAGAAGGCTCAAATGTACACGTGAAGGAAAGCGAGTTCGACCAATTTGTAGAAGTGGTATTTGAGCGACTAAAAGGAAAGGATAAAGACGGTGAAACTCGAAAGACCTTAACGATTCAATTACCCTATTTACAAGTGTTTTTAGATAGGTTGTATTTATCCGTAACAGGCGATAAAACACGTCAGCAAGATGTAGAATTTACATTGGCTCATTTGAATCAAATCGGAGCGATAGATGATGTGTTGCGAGATTTTTTAGAAGAGCAAGTTCAAACGATTAGCCATGATTTAATGCCTAAACACCCAACATTGGATGAAAATACAATTTGGAAATTTCTATCGCCTTTTGCGACCCTTGAAGGCACAAAAGAACCTATCTCAACACAACGCCTTGCCACTATTGGCAAAAATTTAGTTCGTACCGATAGTTCAACTACTATTCTAGCCCTAGTTAATGCGTTTGTAAGTAGTAGAATTTTACGCTTCAATGAAGAAGAGGGTTTTTATGAAATTGCACATGATGCACTCGCTAAACAAATTGCAGCAAGAAGAAGCGATGATGATATTGCTATTTTGGAAGTGAGGCGTTTGATAAAAAGTCAATCCGCCCTTCAAGAAGATGCAAGAGAGTTATTTTCAGAAAAGCAGTTGAATTTTATAGAGCCTTATCTATCTCAGATAGAATTAACAACAACAGAGGAAACACTTATAGCGGATAGTCATAAACAGGTAGCGAAGGTTAAAAGGGCAGAACGCCGTAGATTGCAAGGGATTATTGTGGCGGTGGGTATTGCTTTTGCGATTATGGCGGGGTTGGCGGTGTGGGCTTTAAATGCTTTAGATAAGGCAGAAACTGCTAATGCAAAAAGTAAAAAATTGATTGATGCTTTCTATTTTTATGAGGACGAGTTAGCATTGGCATACAATGATGGAAAGTTTGGTTTTATTAACCAAGAAGGAGATGTCGTAATTGATTATAAATATGCTAAGGCGGAACAATTTGATAGTTATGGTTTTGCTAAAGTAGAAAAGGGTGCAAAAGAATATCTAATTAATATTAAAGGAGAGGAATTCAAAGTGGCGTATTCTATCAATGATTTGGATGAGGGCGTAACAGCTTTAGATTTGAGAGAAACACAGATTACTTCTTTACCACCTGAAATATTGGAGAATAAACAACTCCAAATATTGGTATTAGTTTGTAGGCATGGAAAAGAAAATAATTTAGATGATGATTATAACAAGTTAATGCAAATGCCAAATCTTAAACACTTATTAGTATATAACTGTGAGATTAAAACATTTCCAAAAGTTTTTCCAGGTAGTACTCAATTAGAGCGATTAAATTTAATTGGCAATCATATTAATTCTATACCTCACAATATTCTTACTGCAGGTTTCTTGGATAGCTTGACAAGATTAGACTTAAGAACTAATAAATTAGTTAATTTACCCAAGGAAATCTCAAGGTTAAAAAATTTAAAGAGACTTCATTTAAATAGTAATCAGATTAATGAACTACCAAATGAAATAGGAGAGCTAAAAAATTTAATTGAGTTATCATTATCATACAATAAGGGACTTAAATCCCTGCCTAATTCAATAGTAAATCTATCTAATTTAAGAAAGCTAGATATTAGTGGTAATGAATTATTATCTACTTTACCTTCTGATATTAATAGTTTGGTTAATTTAAAAGAATTGAATTTATTTAATACAGGGTTTACAGCTTTTCCATTAGAAATCACACAATTAGAACAGTTACAAGTGTTGGATATTGAAGGGGGAACGGCTTTTCTAGAACTACCTAAAAGTATAGGTAGATTGAAAAACTTACGAGAGTTTACTTTAAGAAATACCGCATTTACAGAACTTCCATCAGAAATTACAACGTTAGAAAATTTACAGATATTAAGAATTGGAAATGGAAGTTCCCTTAATATTTTGCCCAAAGATATTGGTAATCTAAAAAAAATGAAAGAACTAAATCTGAGAAATAATAAGTTAATTAAATTACCAGAGTCTATTAATGGATTAAAAGAACTTCAAGGGTTATGGTTAAATCAAAATAGCTTTTCTGAGTTGCCTGTTTTAGATTTACC
>CAYLSF010000166.1:0-9616 GCA_964385675.1 uncultured Saprospiraceae bacterium | reverse complement strand
ATCCATTATATATAGCATAATCACCATTGAATTCTGCCCAACCATCATAATTACCATTCGTTTTATAACTGACTCTAAAAATGGAATAGGTGTTTTCATTCCACGGCTTTACCGCTAATAAACTGAGTGAATTACTTTTGAGGTTATCATCATCAATACTTCTAAACGCTTCGCTATAATCTACACCAATTTGCTGAAATGAAAAACGCTCTACTTCATATTTATACCCCACCAATAACTTAAAATCATCTTTATTGACAATTGGAAAATTCAATTTAAAAGCTGCCGCTTGCCATTGTTGATATTCACTAGCAGGATCATTGATGATAAAGGTATCTTGTGAAGTAAAAGCCCCCCCTTCAGTAAACATATAAGATAATTCAACTCCTCTAGATTTTGAAGCATAGCGAACCCCTGGATCACAATAACACTTTACTTGCTTCATATTATGCGAGCGGACGTCCTCGGGTAAGATGCTAGGTAAAGTTTGGGCAACTAATAATACTGGACTGTTCAATAACAAAATAATATAGATGATTGACTTGAATTTCATTGTTACGGTGAATCGTTATGGTGAATAAAAACTAAGACTTACACGCTCTTCTCTTAAAATAAAGCATGGCACATTCCAAATAAAATAACAGAAGTAATAATACCAACTAGAAACACTTGATACGCTACTCGTAAATAACGATAACGATGTGCTAAATCAACGCCTACGTCATAAATATCTTGTATGATAGTAGAATACAAAAAGTTTTTGTCCTGCATAATTTGATGAATCGACCACTTGTAATCCTCAAAATCAGCCGCATAAAAATCATCGAAAGTCATTAGAGCAGCATTTTTATCTAAAACATGTTGGCGGTCGAAACGTCCTTTGCGAATACGAGGACGAGTTGCAAATATTGCAAAGGTGATAGAAATTACATTGCCAATTATCAATGGAGCTAAACCATAAATCAAATGCGGATCATCACTTAATAACGGATAAATACTTCCTAGTGCCACAGACATAATAATGGTATTAACCGTCATAACAATATTTGACTTCGTATCTACAATAGATAGTCGAGTATATAGGTTTTTACTCGTCAACCGAAACCAAGTTTCTATACCTCGCTCAGGATAATCTTCTACTTTTGCAAGTTTTTTCTTTAAGGCTTTTAACTTGTCAATATCAACCCCTAAATCTTTTATCAGTAATTCTTCTTCTTGAACAGTTAGCTTTTTAAGTGCTTTCTTTATGGCCCCCTTATTATTAGTTAAATTAGGTGTCCAATTTTGTTGAGCAAAAGCCGTGTAATACTGAACTTTTCCTAACTCTTTTAATCGATCCTTGTACCAATTTTCATCACTAATTTTTAGATTTAATTGACTCAGTTGCTCAGTTTTGAGGGCTTCCAATTTTTTACGAATCTTCTTATCCGACCAATAATGATGAATCGTATCTCTAAAAACAGCTTCCACCGTATCTTCAGGAGGTGTCTTTTTATCAATGGACTGTAACAAACGACAAACGACTTCATGACCAATAACCTGATTACTTAACGTTATGGTAGCAGCTTCTACACTTTCTGTTATAGCCTTATCATACCCCCTTGACCACCCTTGATAATAAAACAATAAAGCCAATTGTAGATTCAATTGAGCTGTTTTGTCTAAGTTTTCACTATCTGCTAATTGTAATAAAGTTGCCTCACACGCTTCCAATCTTTTTATGGAATGGAAAGGCAATTGGGTTTGTCGCAGTAGTTCTAAAGTTTGTTGTCGTATATCGTTTAAAAGTGTTGACATTAAGTTTGTCTTTAAAATGAATTATAGCTGTTTACCGTCAAGCAAAGCGACCGTTTACCCCCGTATCAAGTACGGGGCAGGCTGTTCACCGTCTTTTAAAACCCCATACCAAGCCTAGCGGTGAATCGAAGTGACTCTTCTGTATCTTCTTTAGGTCGGAAAAGCCCAAAAGAAATAGTCAACATATCTACAGGAGCGACCCAAAAACCACCACCATAATTGTAGTGCCAGATATCATCCGTTACAATGTTATCATCCCAGACTTTTCCGTAATCAAACCCACCAAATAATCCAAAAGAGAACGGTAAGGCTTTGTTATAACTTGTAAATACTTTTGCTCGAAGGTCTATATTATTCCAAAAAGCAGATTTACCGTAAAAACGCTCTCTTCTGTAACCTCTTAGGCTATGATTTCCACCCAAAGTTGCTGATTGAAAGAAGTCATAATTTTCATTAAAGTTATGGTCAAATCCGAATTTGGTCGCAAAGACAATTCGTTGCTTTCTATCCAAACTTCTATAAAAGGCTAAAGAAGAACGGAGTCCTGTAAAGCTTTTATCTTCGTCAAATTCTGCTAAATACGTTAAACTCGTTGTGAAATCTATCCCTTGATGCGGCGTTACCCAATTATCTAAACTTCTATAGTTGAAAGACATAGACGCCCCGCCATAATTTCGAGTATTAAAAATCGTATTATCCAATCCAGTATTATCACCTGTGATAAATCGACCATCTGTATCTTCAATAGAGGTGTTTTCATACAAAGGCCCTATGATAAACGAGCCTAAATTGGACGCAAAACGCTTTTTGAAAGCAGGAAATAATCGAATTTTACCTTGACGAACTCGATAAAAATCAATATCATTTTGCTCAAAATCAGCAACAGACTGATTCCCTAAACCAAAATAATTGAAAGCATAACTTGGTGTGCGATATTCCCCTTCCAAATAAAAATCCCATTTACCAAAAGCATCAATAAAATCCCCTGTATATTCTAGCTGAACGGCTTGAGTCGCAAAAGAATATGCCCCTCTAGCGGTTTGTAAAGACCCATAAGGCGATTTTTTAAAACCATAAGAAGTCCAAGTTGCTCCTGCCCCTAATTTAAAACCATCATCAGGGTTGAAGCCAATAATCGGTAAAGGTAGGGTAAAAGTCGGATCATACTGAATACCTCTACGGTCATATAAGTTATGTAAACGACGATCAGAACGTTTATCTTTAGTCGTTGAACTAGCCGTCACTTCATTTTTACGAAGGTCATCATAGATTTTAGTTTTTTTACCATTGGCTTTTGATTCATCTATAAATTTATCTTTACCCAATCCTCCGATTAATCGCAATGAAATACTCTTACCCACTTTGCCCGTTACTCTAAATTCATCATTGCCATCTAAACCATAAATCGAAATGGTTTTGGTAACCTCACACTTAAATAATCGCTCATAGACTTGCTCCTTCTTTTTCCCTTTTTTAGATAGTCTAAATACTTTAACCCGTACTTTACAGTCATCCAATCGTTCGATTTCAAATAAATCTCTTAGATCCGTTCCTGCAATATCTACGTCCTTAGCTAAAGTCGTGTAAAAAGCCCTAGCAATATCCATTAAAGTAGCTCTTCGCTCTTTTAAACTTGCTTTAATATGAGCAGAATACTTCTCATTAGCGGCAGTAGGAATTTTGGAAAAGCCTTCTTCTATTACCTCATCGGTTAGTTGGGCTTGCATAAATTTTACCTGTTCCTCCCAATCTTTCCATTCCAATTCATTTAAAAATGAATTATCATAATGACGCCCATTGTACGTATGCCATTGAATATGAGGAATTTCTTTGTCGTAATCTGCTAATTGTCTGGAGAAAGGAGACGCAATACGAACAATGGCTGTTAATGCCCCATCATATTTAGAAAAGGCTTGATCCCTATCCCTTGGAATCGGGCGGTATATTTTATTATCCTCCCCATCTTCAATTGTTGCCCAACGCCATTGATCGTCGTGTCTATCCCAATCGCCGATGAGCAAATCAAATAAGCGAGAACGTAATGTCCATGGCTGATCTATTTTATGATTATGATTTTTTCTGATTTTTTTAACTACATCTGGCGTACTGATAATTTTTTTAGAATTTCCAAATTTACCCGTTCCACTCCAATTCTTAGCAGGACGCTCCTCTACCAAATAAACTCGATCGCCATACACTTCATTATGTCCACCTAAGCGAGGTTGCTTTGGTACATAATATAACTGTGGGTTGGTATGATAAATCTTTACTGCATCTGCCATCGGAGGCAAAGAAAGTGGTGCATAAGGATGAGAAGAAAGAAAACTTTGCTCTACAATTTCCGTCGCAATTTGCATTTTGTTAAAAGGAAAACCTAAGGTACGAGAAGCATCTTTGGTCATATCTCGCATCGCGTACTGCTTACCCGTTTCATCACCTAAACGTAAAGAAGTGGTTTGGAATCCACCGCCTCGTTTTAGCGGCACTACCCCACCCTGATACGTCTCCATATCTAATACAGGAAATTTAAAATCCTTTTGATAAATTTCTCTATAGTGTTCCCCCAATACGGTTTTGTTCCAATTGCTTTGTTCACCTACAGGGGTTTGAATGATTTTAGAAACGATGGAATCTTTCTTTTCAAAGTAGGTTGGAAAATCAGAATCTTTATATTCACTCACCTCTGATTTGGTACGAATTTGTTTGCGATACACTTCTTTCGCATCTGTACCATCTTTATTAGGTACTAAAAATTTTAACCAAGCCGAGCCATCTGTATAAAAGTCAATGATAGAATAGCCGTAATCCCCTGTTACGAATTTGGCTCCATTCCCCAATTTCACAGGACTTGACTTTGAACCTGAACCACTAATAATATAATTTTGGTTGTCATTTTCAAAATACTGTAAGTTATGATCATGTCCATGTACAAAAATAAAACTACCATTTTTGGACGCTCCTGCGATTGCAGCATCGGCTAATCGCTGATACAATGGATGTGGAATATCTTGTTTTACACCAATATTTCTACGTAAAAACACATAAAAAGACCCTAGACCAGGTAAAGGAATATATAGCTTTTCATTCACTTCTGTCAACGGAAATAAATGAGCTTTAGCTGAGAAATTACCTCCATGCGTTCCATTGGAATATAACGGATGGTGCATGGCAATAATGAGGGTTTTATTACGATATTTACGAATGATATTTTCAAATTGAAATAAAAAATCATCCCGACTCAAAATTGGACAACCATCATTTATTTTAGGAGAATCATCCCAATCTTCTAACCACCATTGAGAATCCACAATCATAACAGCCACATTTTCGGTTAACTCTTCCACCACAGGCCCAGAACAGCCATTATCAGGTAGGAAATAATTGCCTTTTTTATCCCCTCGTACCTTTTTTAGATATTTTTCAATGTATTTCTCTTGACGCTGTAATCCACTCAACCCAGAGTACCAATCATGATTACCAGGAATAAAAATCGGTTGTCCTTTGAAATTATCTAATATTTTTAATTGTACATCTAAGCGATGTTCTGCCAATGCTCGACCATCCTTATCTTTTTTAGGTAATCCAGCAGGGTAGATGTTATCCCCCAAAAAGATAACTGAACTATTTTCTCCATCTTGTTCCATTAAAGATTGAGCATGTTTCAGTACAGGTAGTGACTCCCCTTTAGGTGCTTTACCAGCATCCCCAATTAAATACATTCTATGTTCTAGTTCTAAATTAGGATCGGGTTTGTGGTTTTCCCAGTCTTTAGCATCCTTGCTATATTGAATTTTATAGGTTGCACAAGAGGTAAAAAGAATTGTGCAGCATAGTATAATCCATGTTGTATTTTTCATATATGACATATTGGTTTTGCTGTATGACGAAAAAAGTAAGGGTTAACATTCATTTAATATCAAATCTAGTCAATCCATTAGACATGAAAAACTATATTTGGCGATTGCGGTCAAAAAACTCCAATTTTTATACTCGAATTGTCATCTATCTCTGCTTTTACAAGAAATTCTGTTATCTGTTATTTGTTGTCTGTTTGAACCGTTCACCGTTCACCGTTCACCGTTTCCCCAAAAATTACTTACCTTTAAAATCAAAATTAATAAAATCATGAAAGACAAGATTGTATTTATTACAGGTGGAAATGCAGGTATAGGAAAAGCTACTGCCATTGCTTTAGCTAAAAAAGGAGCGAATGTTATTATTGCGTGTAGGAATCTTCAAAAAGGAGAAGCGGCTTTGGCTGATATTCGTAAAGCTGCTAAAACTACTTTAGGGGATTTAATCCAATGTGATTTAGCTAGTTTTACCTCTATACAACAAGCAGCTACTACTTTTTTAAGCAAATACAATCAACTTGATGTCTTGATTAATAATGCAGGGTTAATTACTAAAGAGTGTAAACTCACAGCAGAAGGATTTGAATATCAATTTGGTATCAATCATTTGGGGCATTTTTTATTAACGCACCTATTATTGAATAAACTACAAAATACCCCTCAGTCTCGTGTGGTGAATGTGGCTTCTATCGCTCACTTAAAAAATACCATTGATTTTGATCGCCTTAAGGGAATATCTGAACCCTATGATGGTATGAAGGCTTATGGGCAATCTAAATTGGCGAATATTTTATTTACCCGTGAGTTTGCAAAACGGTATCCCAATATTATTTGTAACTGTTTGCATCCAGGCGTAGTCGGTACAAGTATCGGTAATAAGGATATGAAATGGTATATCTCTTTGATTTGGAGCGTGATGAAACCGTTTTTAATTACGCCAGAAAAAGGAGCTAAAACGTCTATTTATTTAGCCAGTTCTCCAGAAGTGAGTACCGTTACAGGGCAATATTTTGATGATAAACAAAAACGAAGAAATCCATCAAAAGAAGCACAAGATGATGCGTTAGCGGAAAAACTTTGGGATGTTAGTATGGAGTATGTGAAAGAGTATTTGTGATATTGACTTCCTCGACTTTCGACTTTCGACAATCGACTTTCGTGCCGATAGCTATCGGTATTCGACTTTCGAAAAATTCATTATTTTACAGAGGTAGTTGTTTTAGGAAAAAACACAGATTTCACATCCTCATACAATCCATCAAAATCAAAATCCTCAATACCTTCTAAGGTTTTCATTTGTAAAATACCGATTAAAAAGGTATGCTGCATGACTTTAAGTGTATCGGCTGCTGTGGATTTATTGGTGATAGTGTAAGGCAGTTTTAAGCCTACATGAATTTCTCTAGTAGTATTATCATATTCCAAATAAGTTGGATGTAGATGACTCTCGTAAGTTATTATCATTCCTAAAATCTTCTTTACTGATGTTCCATAAGTTTTAAGATTCAAGGTCTGATTTATAGGAATTTCTAAAAGTGTTGTATCTACTTTATCTTCTACTTCATCATTAGCAATAGAGGATATAAATATTGTCCAGTTTTTAGTATCTGCTACGGTCATTTGAATTGATTTTGTATTAATAAAGCTTAACGTCATTCCGTGCTTGACACGGAATCTTGCGGACATTAGTTACTTCCGACTACTGTACGGAATTATTCGTAGAAAAGAGTCGTGAATATTCGCAAGTAAAACTATAAGTATTCAATTAGTAGATAGTTGCAAATTAAGAATCTTTAGGATTACCTGGTGGTCGGGCTATCGGCTGCTTTCGTTTTAGGTTTTCTAATAGTAGTGGATAACCGATAATTTTCTTACGTTCCTCAATCATACATTGCTCTATTGTCCCTGAGTATTGACGATTATAGAGTAAACCCTGTTCCAATAATTGTGTACCATATCTTCCAACCTCTCCATTAATTGTTACACCATATTTCCATAATTCATTTTTATACAAAAAGATTGAATCTCTATAAGGGCAGCTTAAACAAGGAAACCAACCGTTAAACCTAACTTTTAGTACATATTGCTCGGCATCATTCAAATTTTCAATATCTCGTCGTAACTTTCTAAGGCGATTTGGATGAAGTTGATAATTACCATTTATATCTTTTTGTACAACTTCTTCAAAGGTCAAGGTTCTCGGTTTTCGTTGCCTTTCTTGATGATTATCTGTACTGGATTCGTTGATTAAATTCATAATTGCAAATAAACCCAAGGCTATAATTGGTAAGGCAGACATCACCGAAGGTCGTGTAGTCGTGGTACGCATACGTTTGTTTCAAGGATTTGGCGAAAGAAACAAGTGAGGCGTAGAACGCACAAATTCACAATCAAGGTATCGCCAAACACCCGTAACAGAAATAAGTACGCCTACACCTATGCGTTAATACCATGATAAGAAACAATAGTACAATTCTATTACAATAATAGAACAGTAAACTACTGAATCTAAAGTAGTACAAGCAAAGGGTAAGCGTTTTACTTATCTTTCTCTGTTACATTTGAAATTGGCGATTTCTGTTGATAGAAAAAGTAATAAAACGCTTCCTTTGTTTCTTTAAAGATTTAGAAAATATTTAAAGAAGTATTTTTTAATTATGATGTTGAATATTAATTATATGCTTATAGATTTTGATTTTAGTTAAATAATAGTGATAAATATACGGTAAAAAGTTAAATACCAAAGCTACTTGGGATAATTACAACTATAATCTTTATGTTTTTTTACATATTTGATTGCATCAATATCATAAGATGTCAAATTATATCCGAGTCGATAAACTCTAAATTTACCGCAATTTGTGTAATAAACCCGATTAAATCCTTTGCGATATCTGCCTTCTACTTTTTGTAAAGCCTCATCTTCTTTTTTATAACCCGTCCAAGTAGCTTGAATAGGACCTACTGCCGACCAATACCCCGCTGAATTTTGCCATGTTACAGCGTAAGCGGATTTGGTTAAATCAAGTTTAGTAGTAAAAGACATTAAGAATAAGGAAAAAGACATTAGCAAAAAAATTATATACGATTTCATATTTTGAGTTATTTGGGCATAAGACTTATACAACACCAAAGAGTATTGTACAAAATCTTATGCCACAATTTATAGTTAAAAAGTTTTTAATTACTATTGAACCGTTACATAAATGGTCTGACTACCATTCGACGGTGTTGAAATAGTGATCGTTCCACTACCATTAGCTACTATATCTCTATTGATGCTGATAGCTAATGACATGGACTGACCAGCAGGTAAAACACCGTTTTCTTGCGCTATACTAAGCCACGATTGATCAGTAGTTGCATTAAATAAAACATCAGAGGTAGCATTGTTAGTTATAGTTGTTGTTTTCTGAAACTCCCCTTGATTAAAGTTTATGTTGTTTGGAAATACGTCAATAGATAAACCATTAGAACTTAAAACTAGAGAAACATCAACAACTTCAATAATACAATCTCTTACACTTATTTCGATTAAATTATCTTCAAACCCAGATTTTTGTGCGATCAATCGGTAGTCACCAGAGGGTAATCCTGTTATACGGAAGGCTCCATCTGTACCTGTAGTTGTTGATGTTTGAGTAGCCCCTTGCATCGTTAATGTGACACCTTCAAGGGCATCATTATTACTATCTCGAACTGTTCCAGATACACCTGTTTCGGCTGGACTGCATGCTTGTGGTTCTTCTTCTTCACATGAGGAAATCATTAAAACCAACATAACTAATAAAATAAATGTGTTTTTCATAAAAACAAAATTTAAAGTTAAATAAATTAAATCCATGTGCTTTTAATTTTGCACGATGTAAATATGAGGTGTATTTATATTGATTTAAGTTTATTTTTCTATACAAGCTGTCAGTGCGAGATTTTTAGACGAGATTTTTTGCCAGTTTTATTCATTA
>CAYLSF010000165.1:0-9669 GCA_964385675.1 uncultured Saprospiraceae bacterium | reverse complement strand
TTCAGAAAACTAGCCGCTTATAGCGGAATTCTCTTTCATCTGATTATCATTCTAATACTAAGCCCAATAGGACATAATTGGAATCAAGTGGTTATACCCTGGAATATGGCGATGATGGTTTTTCTGTATTTATTATTTATTAAAAATGATATAAATTTTAAATTTCATTCTTTAACAAAATCGCTCGTCGGTTATACATTAATTTTATTAGTAGGTATATTACCATTGCTCAATTTCTTTGGATGGTGGAAAGAGCAAATTTCCTTTACCATGTATTCAGGCGTTAGTACTGAAATTATTGTGTATTATGAAGAAGAAGGGCAATATTGTATTCCTTCTGCTGTTCAATCTTCTGCTGGTAATCTGAATGAATACTATTCCCTTACTTTAGATGATTGGACGATGCAAACCTTGAAAGTACCTGTATATGGTACACCTAAAATTGCTAGACAATTACAACAAGAGTGGTGTGATTGCTTAGGAGAATCGGCATTATTTACTTTATTGGAACATGAGCGATTTAATTCCAATAATTCTAGTTCTATTGTTTTTGAGTGTGCAAAAGAGTAGCGTATATGAGATGTCATAATATTAATGCCTTCTACTATTACTAAAGATAAAAGTAGAAGGCATTAATATATTCCTAATATCAAAAAGTATTTAGTTTTCAGATACTTGTGTATCTAACCGTTTTCCTAAAATATCATCCAATTCCTTAATCGTTGGATTTACACTAATAATTACACCTTCCTCATTCAGTAAATATTTTGTAGGAATTTCACGTACTCTATACAGACCTCCAACTTCTCCTCGCATACGCTTTAAATCAGAAACGTGCGTATTCCATACTAAACCATCTTTTTCGATGGCCCTTAACCAACGTTCTTTATTTTTCTCCATACCTACGCTCAAGATTTCAAAACCTTCTGCGGATTTAAAATTAGCCGTATGGTATTTATTATATAGATAAACTAAGCCTGGATTTTCTTTTCTACAAGGGCCGCACCAGCTTCCCCAAAAGTCTAGCAAAACCATTTTGCCTTGAAAGTCATACAGACTAATTTTATCACCAGCAGGTGAGGTAGAAGTGAAATTTGGAGCAGTTTCCCCATTAATAAACTTTGGTTCTCTATTGAACGCTAAGTCATATATGAAGTAGAACGCTCCTACTACAATCAGTGCTGTAAAAATTTTGTTTGCTATTTTCATCATTATTATTTTAAAATCGGGATTGCCCCTGTTGTGGATAAAGTAGTTGATACATTAACGTATCAAAGATATAAACATCTAACGACATAGTTACAAAGAGGGTTGCTGTAATAGCAAATGGTTTTAGCAGATTAAAGACAGTTTAAAATGGTTTTAACAGTAATTGGAGTTTTTATAGTTGATAGTATAGTGCAACTCAATAGATAAGATCCCGTAAAATACAAACGGTTCGGACAACGCCGAACCGCACCTCGTTGGAAATAAGTAATCACGTAATAACCCTTATCTAATCTACAGTCAACGAGCAATATTTTGAACTAGAAAGTGGTTTATTGGAATGTCGAATGATTTTTGACAAGAAATTCACCTATCAAAAACATAACTATGAATACTAACGGAGCAAAATTAATTATGTTGTTGACGCTTTTTACTTTCGTAATTGGAGCGTGTACAAAAAAATCAAATACAGCAACAACAGACTCAAAAACGGCAGTACGGTACAAAATCGGAGATTATAGCCGTAAATATATAGGAACGAAATATAAGTATGCAGGAAAAAATCCAAGTGGATTTGATTGCTCAGGATTTACTTCTTACGTCATGTCGAATTTTAATGTAAAGTTATCTAGTAGTTCCTCTGCACAAGCACAGCAAGGCAAAAAAATTCCCGTTGAAAAAGTAAAAAAAGGCGATTTAATATTCTTTGGTAAACGAGGTAAAGTGACACATGTAGCAATGGTTTTAAAGAATACAAGAGACGGTATCACCGTAATACATAGTACTTCTTCCAAAGGCGTTATTATACAAAATGTAACCAAATCGACCTATTGGAAACCTAAGATATTATTTGCAAGAGACGTTCTATCTAATTAGGAATTTAAAATATGAAGTTAAAGTCTTTATTTTAATAGATTGGGAGGTGCTGAATCAAGTTCAGCATGACAATTGTGATTTGGAATGGATAAGTTTGTAACTTTGCTACAAATCATAAATATGAGTAGATTAATAGACGAGTCAACGACTACACCGAATAGTTCGCAGAATGCTAAGATTATTTTTGGATTAAAAGTAAAGCAATTACGCCAACGGCATAATTTATCTTTTAAGCGATTGTGCGAACTATCGGGCTTGTCTGTTTCTTACCTCAATGAAATTGAAAAAGCCAAAAAATATCCTCGAAAAGATAAGATTTTAGCATTAGCCAGAGCTTTAAATACAACTTTTGATTATTTAACAAATCCACACTTATCTAATCGACTAGCGCCTATTGGTGAATTATTAGATTCTAATTTTTTACATGAAATTCCTTTAGAATTATTTGGTCTAGATGTAGGTAAAATTGTGGAACTCATGGCAGATGCCCCTACAAAAGTTGGAGCATTCATTGCTGCCTTAATGGGAATTTCTCGTAAATATGCTTTGGAACAAGAGAATTTTTATTATGCTTCGCTGCGTTCTTATCAAGCCTTACACGAAAATTATTTCCCAAGTATTGAGGAAAAGGTAGATGCCTTCGTAGAAGAATATGATATTCCGACGGATGGACATGTACCGATTGAGCATTTGTATAAAATCCTAAAACGGAAATATCGTTACAAAATAGAAATCACCAAATTTGAAGAAAAATTGAGTCGATTTCGCTCTATTTATATTGCCGATAAAAAGAAATTATTAGTCAATGAACAATTGACAGAAACCCAACAAGCTTTCTTATTAGGCAAAGAAATTGCCTTTAATTATTTAAAACTTAAAGTTCGGATTCCTACTTCTACCTTTATCAAGGTCAATTCATTTGAGGAGGTTTTGAATAACTTTAAGGCAGCTTATTTTTCAGTTGCTTTATTGATTAATAGAGAAAGTGTGAAGCGAGATTTAGAGCAGTTTTTTAATTTACCAACCTGGCAACCTGAGCAATTACTCGGGATTATGAATAAATATAAGGCATCACCCGAGATGTTTTTTCATCGCTTTGGTAGTATTGTGCCTAAATATTTTGAGTTGAATCAATTTTTCTTTTTACGCTTTAATAACACCCCAAATACACAGCGTTATACCCTCACTAAAGAATTACATTTCAATCGACAGCACCATCCGTATGGCAATGGGCTATCAGAATCTTATTGCAGAAGATGGATTACGTTATGGCTTTTGGATGATTTAAATTACTTACAACGCCATCAACAATATGAACATCCCATTGCAGGTATTCAACGCTCTAAATTTATTGGTACAAAGGATGAATATTTGTGTTTCTCTTTAGCTCGCCCTGCTCATCCAACTCCAAATACAAACATCAGCGTAACGGTGGGGATGATGATTAATGACCAACTCAAACGAGTTATTAAATTTTTAGATGATCCGAATATTCAAATCAAAGAAGTGAATCAAACTTGCGAGCGATGTCCTGCGGTAAATTGTAGAGAGCGAGTTGCTCCGCCTTCTATCTTAGATCAACAAGAAAAATTGAAAGAAACGGAAGCGGCGTTACAGGAGTTGTTAGAGGCGTAGATAGTTGTATGGCTTTATTATTATATGGTCTTATTGTTACTTAAATATTTATGGAGAACACCTCGTTTTTCAAATATTTAGACGTTTGATGAATTGTAGCATAATGAGTGTACGAATGCTCTTTATCCAAACATAAGATTGAGTTTTTTTGTATATTTGAAAAAAAGGATAAACTATGGAATTAGTATTAGAAACACAAGAAGACATCAAAAGACGTA
Source organism: uncultured Saprospiraceae bacterium (assembly GCA_964385675.1). Lineage (GTDB taxonomy): Bacteria > Bacteroidota > Bacteroidia > Chitinophagales > Saprospiraceae > CAYLSF01. The sequence goes on along the minus strand of CAYLSF010000165.1, from coordinate 5,734 downwards.
AAAAAGGTATGGGAAGTAAAAATCACTCAATATTACAATATAATCTAATTTTAGAATTAGGGATTAAGTATCGTAAAATTTATAGCTTTATTCCAGAGTTGAGTTTAGAGATAGAAGAAGGAGAAAAAATTCCAGATTTAGCTATTTATAAAAAGATAAAGGCGACACCTGGTTATGATGAAACTCGAATGAAAGATTTACCATTAGGAGTAATAGAAATTTTATCTCCTACTCAAAGTTTGACTGAATTAGTTGTAAAAGCAAGAACCTATTTTGATGCGGGTATTTTATCTTATTGGCTTGTAGCTCCTGATGTTCGCACTATTTATGTCTATAGTGATAGCGATACCCATACTGTTTACACACATAAAGATACTTTAGTAGATGAAAAACTAGATATTGAATTGCCTTTAACAACACTTTTTGAATAAGATTTATTTTAAATAAATAATAGTGAATAGGTGATTTTGAATCACCTATTCACTAAAGTATAAACTACCCATTCAACGCCTTCTCTACCTGAGCATATCCTGATTGACACGCTCCATGAACTGTTGAAGAATTATCACCACCAAAAAGTTCTCCTGCAAAATAAATCTTGTTATTGATCGGCTCGGATAAAGCGGATATATCATCATAGTCCGAAGAATAAGAGCCTTGTATGTAGGGTTCTTTTGACCAATTTTGAAAGACGTGTTTTACATAATGCTCCGAAGCTTTTCCATCATAGATTTCATCTAATTCTGCCAATATGGTATCTAGGGTTTCCTGCTCTGTATCTAATTGTGCATAAGGCGTTGCTCTATCATCAACACAAAATAAGCCTAAGATATTTTTACTGGAATCCTTACCAAAAGCTGCATTATAAAATGTTTTACTGCTACTACTCGCTTCTTCCAATAAATTCCCTGTAAGTAAAATATCGGGATAAAATCGCTCCTTAAACTCTATAAACGCTTTAAATCCATCTCCCATAACAACACTATCAATATTAGCCTGTACTGCATTAGGTAAAGCTGGTGAGAAATTAATCATACCATTTTGAAGGATTGTTATAGGTGTAGTAACAATAACTTTGTCCGCTTCAAATATTTGACCATCTTGAGCGGTCACTTGTACTTTATCTACGGTATAATCTATCGCTGTAATGGGTGTATTAAAAATCATTTTATCCAAAATAGAAGGGGCAATATGATTTTCAAAAAAGCCATACCAAGTCGTACTTTTGAATTTATATTCGCTATAAAAATGCCTTGCAAAATTGCGTTGTTTTAGTGTGCCATTATTCCAAGTTTGAAAAGTCTTGGGGCTGTATGAAATTAAATCAACATTCGCATTAACGTTAGGATTATTAATCAATTCGGCTAAAATAGATGGATTATCATGAATCCATTCTCCTCCTAAGTCAATTGGAAAATCGGCAAAATTATCCGCTCGCTTAATCCGTCCCCCAAAATCATTACTCGCTTCAATAATTTGAAAATCTACACCATATCGACTCAATAAATATCCTGCTCCCATTCCTGCCGCACCTGCTCCAATGACAATTACTTTCCCTGCGAAATTAGTTTGAAACGTTGGCGTTACGATTTCATTTTCATCGCATGATGACATCAAAGTGGATAAAAAGGGTAAACCAATACCCAATGTCAAACTATTTCTTAGAAATTCTTTTCTGGTCATGTTTTGTTCTTTTAGTTTTTGTTAAAGTAATAGGTTATGCCTAATTCTCCACCAACGAATAGGTCATTTCCTACCGTTGAGTTAAATCGCTGTCCACCAAATAGTTTGAAATAATATCCTATGGAGGAATTAAAATCTTGTCCAAAACCAACGGTAGCAGTTGGAACAAAATGATGTGTAGTGATGGTGGTAGGAGTCACTTCTCCTGTTCCCAAATTAACTCCTAACGTTGAGCGTTCAAGTGTTGCATGATATCCTAAACCCACAGCCGCTAATCCGTAGATTTTTTTACTAGAAGCATAATATCTATAATCTAAAGTAACATCAGCGACTAGTGTTTGATGAATTTGATTATCATAGACCCTGTAAGACCAAAATCCAATTTGAGGACTCCAACTTAGTGTGCGTAATTGCTCTTTCTCATTTTCCCATTGACGGATTTCAAACCCTGTCCCGATTTTTAAACCAGGATTTATGCCATAAGGAGCATAGTAGCCGATATGGATAGGAAGGCTAGCGTCTTGTGCAGAAAGCTGGATGCTAGTCAGTAATACGATAAATACAATACCTAATTTTTTCATCTCTATTTTGAATTTAAAAACAATATCACCATAATACAACAATATACCCAATCTACTCCTTGAACGGTCATTTTTTTCCTATAAGTGGCTTTAGAAGGTTCGACAATCGACTTTCGACAATCGAACAAAGTATGTTTAGCTAAAAAATCAGATGTCGATTGTCGAAAGTTGATTATCATTAGGTATTGGATTTTATTGAAAATAATACGGGACTAAATTTTTAAAAACTAACGGCATATTGCAATACAGGAACTAGACCAGCTTGAGTTGTTCTTCTCACTTCAATTTGATCGGTGTTAGGATTATAGAAACTATTTCTTGTACGCTCATTTAGATGATTGGTGATATTTTGTATATTGAAACTAAACTTGTGTGTAGAATTATTTTTATTAATCGTATAATTTACCCCAATATCAAATCGGTAATAATCATCTATTTTGCCTGTAAATGGTGTCGTAGAATATACTGTAAATCCTGCTGCCCTAGATTGTGTTAAGTCAATTTCAGTAAAGCGTTGTCCTCCAAAGAAAGTGGCTTTTGCATTTACCCCAATCGTATTTTGGTCATCTGCTCCTACTAAAAAATCTTTACCCACCAACGCATTGAATACATAATTGCCATTAAAAAGGCTATTAAAATAAGTTTCACCATCCATACTATATTCAGATTGATATAGAGATAAGGTTGCCAAATAGTAAAAGTTATTATGTAAAAAACGCTCTAACGTTAGCTCTACACCATAATTTCTACCTGTACCACGGTTGAATAGCGTATCTGTTCGATAGACAAAATCGTAAGCAGATTGAGCATTGATAACCGAAAAACGCTCATTAACATCAGAAGAAACTGGAATATCGTACAAGGATTGGTAATAGGTTTCTACTTTTAATCTTGTGTGTGCATTTAGATTTAAATCATAACCCAATACCAAATGTGCTGCTTTACCTAATCCTAAATTTCGATTAGGATTTAGAATATTGTTATCGTTCTGAATTTCTACTAAATATACAGTATTATCTTCTGCTCTACTATGTAAGCCTCCACCAAAATTTAAAGATTGTTTATCATTGATTTTCCATTTTAATCCAAATCTAGGCTCAAAAGAACTTTGATTGGTCAAAGAATAATGTAAGTAATGAACCCCTGTATTTAGGGTTACATCTTCTGTCATTCTCCATTTCCATTGGCTATACGCTTGCCACTGATTAGATGTACCACCGATATCTAAGGTCGTTCTAAATACATTATCTACATTGGTTTTATAATTATAAGTACTTGTTAAATTGCTAAAAATTAAACCAGAACGCCAAACGTGTTTTGCATTAAACTTATGGTTATACATCGTCGATATACGGTATTGTCTTCTTTCACTTCCTTCTTCGTAATCAGGGGCAGAAACATTGTTATTGATGATATTGTATTGATAATCGGTATCACTCAATGCAGCGACTGCGACCGTTTTGATATAGGCATTTTGACCAATAAATTTTAAGTGTTTCAGACCAATGATACCTGTAGCAGCGTTATCAACTTCTTGATCGGTAATATTTGGCTGAGCTTCTCGTGCTGTTTGAATATCCGCTTCAGTGATTCCACCTACACCGAAAATATTAAATTTACCCAATTGCTTTGAGTTAAAATTTAGATTGAAACTCAAATCTTGATAGGTCGGTAATGCATCACCCGCTACTTGAATATTGAGGGCATTTAAAATGGAAAGGGTAGAATACCGATAATTAAATAAATAAGACGCATCAGATTTTTTTGAAAAAGGACCTTCAGCAGCAACTTCTAAGCCTAAGAAACCAGCACCAATAGTAGTTTCTCGCTTTTCATCATTTCCTTTTCTGAATCGTAAATCAAAAACACCTGACATCGCATTACCCAATTCTGCTGGAAAAGCTCCCGTAAAAAAGTCAGAAGAAGTCAATACATTAGAACTTAGCATACTTACAGCACCACCTGAACCGCCTAATGACGCAAAGTGATTCGGATTCAAAATTTCAATACCTTCTAATCTCCATAATAAACCTCTAGGTGAGTTTCCTCGAATCACAATATCATTATAAATATCATCTCCTCCATTGCTTACCCCTGCAAAGTTTTGAGCCTGACGAGCAGGGTCAGCGATAGACGCTGCATAACGACTTGCTTCTTCAATCGTTAAGGTTCTAGCACTTACTGTTGCCAACTCATTAATGGTTTGAGCCTTATCTGCTTTTGCCGTGACGACAACTTCATCTAGTTTTTCAAAGCTTTCTGTCATCGGAACTTCCAAAACCACTTCCTTTCCTGCGGTTACTTCAATATTGGATACAACAGCCGTTTCATATCCGATAAACGTAACCACTATGGTTTGTCTGCCTAAGGGTACATTTTGGAGTTTAAATTTTCCATCAAAATCACTTGTTGTACCAATAGCAGGATTGCTATTTTGTACTAATACGGTTGCAAAGCCAACAGGCATTTGACTGTCTTTATCTATAATTGTGCCCTTAACGGTTTGTTGTGCATAAGTAAAATTGACCAATAAGCCTAAAGCTAAAACTAGAAAGATTTTAATGATTTGCGTATTCATATTTAGAAAGTGATTTATTGATTTTTCGGATGAATGATTTATTTGACTCCAAATATCGAATCATTTGACGATTCGTACAGGTTTATTCATTTAGCGGGCAGAAATAGCCGTTGAGTGGTTATTTCTCAAATTTTATCTATTAAAATTCGTGGTATAAATAGTAGAAATTACTATATTGTCTTAAAAGCAGATTATGATAAAAAGACCTTTCGAGCAATGGTTATTTGAAGACGTTGAAATCGAATTTGGATTAAATCCAAATGATGATTTCGATAGATTGAATGAATGGTTGAATATTACAGAAAAAGAGCCTCTACCAGATAATCTTGAAAAGTTACGATTGTCCTTACTGAGAAATGTGAAAATTCTCAATGAAGATGAACTAAAGATGCTCTTTATTGCTCCTTTTTTATTGCATTTTGACTTTCATCACCCGCCAGAGTATCGTGTATTCACTCAACGTTTTATGAAATTACAAACCGAAAGGGTTGAAAGCTCTGGTCGAGTAGAATGGATGATAGCTACAGGAAAGCAAACCCCCAAAAAACCATTTTTTTTTATTCAAGAATATAAGCCTGAAAAACATAGTAATAACGATCCGCTAGGACAACTACTTATTGCAATGGTAGATGCTCAATCTCGTAATGATAGTGTTGAACAACCACTTTATGGTTGTTACACCCTAGGTCGATTTTGGTTTTTCGTTTTACTTTATGGTAAAGAATATGGTGTTAGTCGTGCTTACGATGCTACCCAAATAGATGATATGAGTGATATGGTCATAATTCTCAAAAAAGTTGAATATCATATTAAAAACCAATTAAATATTAAAATCAATTAGAGTATGTTTAAAAATTTAATAAATTGAAAATTAGGAGTTTATTGTTCTGCT
>CAYLSF010000164.1:0-9705 GCA_964385675.1 uncultured Saprospiraceae bacterium | reverse complement strand
CTTATTTTCTTAAATTTAAAAAACAACCCCATTATAGATATTATGGCTGATAATACTACCGTCAATAACATGAAATCTTTTTCCTCAAATGATACATTATCTTTCAAATCATAGAGTAATCGACCAAGTACAATCGTAGGAGTAAGCGAGATTAATCCTAAACTAACTAGTAAACTTATTTTATGGTTAAAAGAATACCATCCTTTAGCTTTGTAATTATGGATAGCTTCTTCGTAATTTATTGGTTGATTTTTAGAGCGGTTGAGTTCAATAGTCATACCTGTATTAAATAAAAAAGTAAGCGACCCTATTAAAAAGCAGAGTATTTCTATTATTTGAGGGAGGTAATAATTTATGTAATCAGCTAAAAAAGAATCAGTTATTCGATAAAGATTCCATAAGGCCAAAATACTAAAAGTGAGTAATCCTAAAGCGATAACATATCTTACCCAGCTTTGTCCTTTAATAAAACCGTATCCTAATAAAGAGGAAATTATGACTAGAACTCCTAAAATTAAACTGTCTCCAGAATTAGGATAGTATTTATTTAGAAGATAGGCAATGAAAGAAAATAGAGGAGCAAACCAAATCAATCCAAACAACTTGGCAAAATTATGTCGAGGTGTTATCGTTTTCATATTAGATTAAATGATTTAAAATAGGAATAATCGTAATCTACACTTTTTTTTAAATTGAAGCAAGGGGATAAATCAATGACACCAATATGCTAAGATACAAGTATTTATTTTTCTAATCTACTGTATCATCAACATCAGTTTTATCTATTGAAGTGGGGGAGGGGGTAGATTTTGATTGAGCTGCAACCAACAACGCCTTAATTTCCTGTATCTGCTTCTCCAATTCATCCAATTTTTGCTCGACTGCCTCATTATTATCAATCGTCATTTCATCTACAAAAATGGCGTTGGCTAATGACATACCGAAAATACCACCAAAGAGAACAATGGCAGCAAAATAAAACCGCACAAAGTGTAAATCCCACTCATTATCAGAGTGTTGGACAATATCACTTGGGATTTCATTCCAGCCTTCTATCGTAAATAATTGGAAAATAGTGTAAATAGATTTTAAAGGATCGCCAAAATGATCGGGTACAATATGACCATATAAATGTGTAGTCAAAATGGATAGAATGAAGTTGAAAAAGAGCAACATGATTAATACAAAAATGGACGCTCGAAACGCTCGAAATAGACCATTTAGTAAATGCGATAAATTAGGATTAAACCAAAAGAACTTAACTAATCTAAATAATCGGAATAAACGCAGCAATAGAATCAATCCAAAACTTTGTGCCTCAGGGTGATCAAAAATAATGATTTGAGGTAAACTACCTACGACTACAATAAAATCAAAAATATTCCACCGATCTTCAAAATATCCTTTGACACCATAATGGTTTAATTTGACAATAGCTTCTACCAGAAATAGCAGGATAAAGAAAATATCTAAGGAATTCAGCCAAGTATTGTGTTGCCACTCCGGAAAGCCCAAGAAAAATATGACAATTGCATTGATAGCAATGGCAAATAAGATATTATTTTCTGTCAGGAAGAAATTATTGAATTTAGTGACAATTTGGTTCATTTGTTCTGTGTAGTAATTAGTTTGTTAGGTTAAATCCTGTCTAAAGATAAGTATTCAGCAATTTAATCGCTTTTTTGTTTTTACTGGCTTTAGCTACAGAAAGTGGTGTCTCTTTTCCCCAAACTTCTTTAATCGTAGGTGTAGCACCATTTTCTAATAAGAGTTTAGCTATCTCCAATTGGTTAAATCGAATACTTTCTACCAAAGGAGCCGCTAAAAATTCAGGATGTTGGTAATTGGGATCGACCCCCGTACCTAAATGATATTCTACTAAATCAAAATCACCGTCCTGTATAGCTTTAAACATTTCTTTCCAATCTCCGCCCATAAGTTTATTTATTTTTAAAAGATATTATTTCTTAATTCAAAATCCATTAACAGGAATACCAATTAACTTTTTCCAAACCACAATATTACCACAGTGCATCGCTATATGTGTGGTTAAATGATGTGCAAACCAAGCATCAAAAGTAGTTAATACATTACTCAATAACTTACTAGGATGATTTGCATTTCTTTGTGCTAAAGTCAAATTTTCATAAATACGTCCTAATAGTATATACCGTTCATTCAACGTATTCATCAATATTTCCTTATTGGGTAAATTATCAATTACCTCTATTTTACCCGATGAATTTTTAAACCACTTTTCCCAATTTTCATCTAAACGCTTGAAGGATTCTGCTATGCCTAATTCTCTAATCACATCTTCTGGTTCTAAACAAAGATGTCCAATTATCCAACCTGCAGAATTAAATCCCTCCAATTGTTTTTCATACAATCTTTCATCAGGAATATTTTCCATCAATTGATTCAAATATTCCAATTGAAAATTCAGTAAATCAATTATTGGATTAATTTTTTGGTCTAACACCTTTATCATTTTAATGTTTAGGGAATACTACATAACTTAAATCTATCAACTTGACAAAGTTAATAATTTTCAATTCCTATAGTTCGGATTTTGAAAAACTACTTGATAAAATTTATCTAGGCTACCCCTCCAAAATTTCACTACTTTTGTCAAAAATTGACGAATTAACACTTAGAGGAACGCTGCAAGGCATAGTAAAATGTAATCCAAACGTTGCATAATCAATGATAATTCAGGAGACTAAACAAGGCTGTTTTAAAACCACTTTTTTATCCAAATCTATTTGGGCCTTAATTGGGTTGGTCTTTTGTTGTGTCACCAATGGATTTGCTCAAAAAGATACTACTTTTAATGCACCCTCTTCGCTACGTACTAAAACCATTTTAAAGTTAAAAAGTGATACGCTTCAATTGGACTCGCTCACTATACTTCCTCAAACATTAAAAATAGTTGATTCCAAAACTCGACAATCCATTCCAGATAGTTTATTTCAAGTACAAAGCAATCAAATTGTATGGAAGCAAAAGCCGACGCAATCCATCATGATTCAGTATCGAGTGTTACCCTATAATTTATCCAAATCTAATGCTAGAAAGGATACCGCTTGGATCGGAATCGAACAAATCGGTGGCAATATTCCTAGTAAATTTAAATACAATCCCTTTGAAGAAAATAATGGACTCAACCGACAAAATCTGAATTATACTGGAGCATTTGCACGGGGTATATCTTTTGGAAACAATCAAGATTTAGTTTTAAATTCTAGTTTTAACCTACAAATGGCGGGTACATTAGGTAATGATGTAGAAATTGTAGCCGCCATTTCTGATAACAATATTCCCCTTCAACCCGAAGGAAATACACAACAACTCAATGAATTTGACCGCATTTTTATACAGCTTAGAAAAGGGAAAACAGCGTTAACCGCAGGGGACTATGAGTTGAGACGACCCGAGGGGTATTTTTTAAATTATTATAAAAAACTACAAGGACTCACCTTTGAAACCCAAACCAATTTATTCAAAAAAGGAACGCTTTCTACTACGGCAAGTGCAGCGATTTCGAGAGGAAAGTTTGGGCGAAATACGTTACCGATTCAAGAAGGAAATCAAGGACCTTATAAATTGCGAGGAAACGAAGGCGAGTTATTTATTATCGTACTGGCAGGAACGGAAAAAGTCTTTATAGATGGTCGATTGGTTCAACGAGGTCAAGATGCGGATTATATTATCAATTATAATCGAGGAGAGATTACGTTTACCCCTAACCGACTAATCACGAAAGACGTTCGGGTACAAGTCGAATTTGAATATACCGACCAAGATTATCAACGCTCTTTGTATGCTATCAATACCCATTATGAGCAGGATAAATTTAAAGTCCATTTAAATATTTTTTCAGAGCAAGACGGCAGGACACCAACAATTCAAGGTGAATTAAGTCAATTACAACAAGCCGCTTTAGCAGAAATTCCTGATGATGTCGGCAGTGCATTTATCACAGGAATAGATACGGCAGCATTTAATCAAGATAGGATTTTGTATAAAATGGTGGATTCGCTAGTGAATGGCATTTTATACGATAGTGTGTTGGTATATTCGACAAGTCGAGATAGTGCGAAATTTGAGGCTCGATTTACAGAAGTAGGTAGTGGAAATGGTAATTATATCCGACTCCAATCTGCTGCTAACGGAGCGGTTTTTGGTTGGGTCGCCCCCGATCCTGTTTCGGGTCAGCCTAGAGGGACACACGCCCCTATTTTTCTCATTACGGCTCCGATTCAACAACAATTATATGCAGTCGGGGCAGATTATCAAATTTCTAAAAACTCAAAAATCTCCGCAGAATTTGCATTAAGCAATCGAGATTTAAACCGATTATCCAATCAAAACTCGGGTAATAATCTAGGTGGTGCAGCAAAGTTATATTATGAAAATCAAATGCAAATTGGTAAAGATTCCATCGCCCCGCTTTCTTTGACGATTAAAGCAGATTATGAGGTTATTCAAGAAAATTTCAATCCTATTAATCCTTATCGTCGCCGAGAATTTACACGAGATTGGAATACGACGAATTTACCCGCTACAGAAGAACATATCGCTAAAGCTAGTTTAATTTTACAAAAATCTAAATACGGTAGTGTACAATATCAATTTAGTACCTTTTTGAAAGATTCGCTTTATACGGGAATAAAACATCTAGGCGTTTTAAATTTTAATCGGAATGGCTTACAAGGTTTTGTGGAAGCTAACTTTTTGACGACTGATGGTTTGGTCGGCAAAACACAGTTTTTTAGACCTCGATTTGAAGTGACCAAACGACTCAAAACTTTCAATAATTGGCGAGTTGGTATTTATGGCGAGCGGGAGCAAAATCGGCAATTTATTGGTGATACAGATAGTCTGCAAGCCTCTAGCTTTTTTTATGATATGTTTAGGGTATTTGCTGAAAGTCCCCAAAAGAATGATTTTACTTTTAGAGCTAATTATGTACAACGGTTAGATTATGCTCCTTTACCGTCCGATTTTGAACAAAACACACAAGCCGAAGAATTTAACTTTAATGGGACTTGGGCTCAAAGTAAACGCTCGAATTTACAGTTTAACTTGACCTATCGAAACCTAAATATCACAGATACTAGTCTTACCAACTTAGAACCACAAGAAACATACTTGGGGCGAATTGAATACAATTTATCCTTAAAACGGGGTTGGCTTCGAGCAAATACACTTTATGAAATTGGCTCGGGGCAAGAACAAAAAATTCAATATAATTACATTGAAGTAGAAGCGGGGCAAGGTCTGTTTTCATGGATTGATCGCAATCAAGATAGCATCAAACAATTGGATGAATTTGAAATCGCGGTATTTCAAGATCAAGCCGATCATATTCGAGTCACTTCTTTTACGGATGAATTTATTCGCTCAAATACCGTTCGATTCAATCAAAGTTTAGCGCTCAATCCTAAAGCCATTTGGTTTAATAAAAAAGGATTTAAACGGATATTATCAAAATTTTCAACCCAATCTGCTTGGCAGATTTTAAGAAAAGTGCGAGATGTAGATGGCGTCTCCCCCTGGAATCCTTTTCAATTAGCCATTCCTGACACCTCTTTGGTTTCTTTAACGTCTAATATTCGTAATGCTTTATTTTTTAATCGAACCGATCCTAAGTTTAGCGTAGAATTGGGCAGTTTTACCAATCGGAATCGGGTGGTTTTGACTTCAGGTTTTGAAAGTAGAGGGCGTACTGAATCTTATTTTAGGCTTCGATGGAACATTACCAAAACCATTAGCTCACAATGGTATGCTGCTTTAGGTACAAATGAAAACGATTCAGAAATTTTTAATAATCGGGACTATATCATTGATTTCTTAAAGTTTGAACCCAAACTCTCCTTCTTCTTTCTGGAACGCACCCTCAGAGCAGAGTTGAGTTACGAATATAAAAACAGCGAAAACACCATCAATGAACAAGAAACCGCATTAGCCAATGAAGGGAAAGTAGAAATCACCTTCAATCGAGTGTCTAAATCCTCTTATCGACTTAACTTCTCTTTAGTCGATGTCAATTTTACAGGCGTTCCTAATACACCCGTAGAATTTACAATGTTAGAAGGACTTAAAAATGGTCAAAACTACCTTTGGAATTTCACCTTTGATAGACGATTGGCTAAAAATGTCCAATTAAGCGTAAGTTATGAAGGGCGAAAAACAGGTGTTAATCGTACCATTCATGTAGGACGGGCTCAGGTTCGGGCTAATTTTTAGTACCTTGACAATTCAAAACATCTAATTTATCTTGTACCTTATTAAACAGTTCAAACCCTCAGCTTTATGAATATCCATTTAATTTCAATTACTACTATCCTTCTATTTACTTTAGTGTCACAAAATATAAATGCTCAAGGCTACACTAGATTATATAAAATCTCCCAAAATGAGGATAAATCCTATCATTGTCAATATGAGTTAACGCCTAGAGAAACACAGCGATTTCAAAATATTTTTGACCTTTATGAAATTGATTACATCAAAAGTGAAGGTAATTTGTACATATTGAGCAGCATACTAAATGATACCACTCAATTGTTAGATTTTTCTAGTCGAGTAGCTTCTAAAAATTGGTATGTAGTTGATTCTGTGAGTTATGATTTAATTCGTATCAAGGATAGCGTTCTTTATTTGTATCACGATAAGTATGTATTAGATTTTAGGGATGAATATAAAAATCAGCGACTCAAAAATCGAAAGCCTAAAGCTAAACCTAAGCATAGAGCATATTTACAACCGATTGATTCTTTTGTTGTAAAAAATAATACATTCATTTGGGATAGTTCACTAGTCCATATCTATCCCGATAGCTTTCCACAATTAAAATATAAAGGCGGCATTAAACAATTTATAAAAGACAGCCTTTCTTATCCTATTTGGAGGGCTTTTGATGTTCCTTCATTATGTTTTGTTATTGTGTCAGATGAAGGAAAACTATTACACACAAGTTTGTTACAAGGGTTCAGTAATTTAGAAGAAAATAAGAAAATATCAATTGCATGCATCCGAAAAATGAAAAATTGGAAACCTGCTTATTATCAAGGTAAAGCGGTTCACTCCATTAGGATGATTCCTGTTCGATTGAATTAAAATAAAAGAACCATATAAAGCGGACTCAGGTTCGGGCTAATTTTTAGTGACTTGACAATTCAAAACATCTAATTTATCTTGTGTCTTATTCAATAATTCAAACCCTCAACTTTATGAATGTCCATTTAATTTCAATAACCACTATCCTTCTATGTACTCTTATATCACAAAATCTAAATGCTCAAGGCTACGCCAGATTATATAAAATCTCTCAAAACGAGGATAAATCTTACAATTGTCGATATGATTTAACGCCTAGAGAAACACAGCGATTTCAAAATATTTTTGACCTTTATGAAATTGACTATATCAAAAGTGACGGTAATTTATACATTTTAAGCGGCATACTAAATGACACCACTCAATTGTTAGATTTTTCTAGTCAAGTAGCTTTTAAAAATTGGTATGTCGTTGATTCCGTGAGTTATGATTTAATTCATATTAAGGATAGCGTTCTTTATTTGTATCATGATGAGTATGTGTTAGATTTTAGAGATGAATATAAAAATCAGCGACTCAAAAATCGAAAGCCTAAAGCAAAACCTAAGCATAGAATTTATTTACAACCGATTGATTCTTTTATCATAAAAGACAATACCATACTTTGGAATAATACTTTAATCTATCTAAATCCAGATACTTTTCCACAATTAGATTACAGAGGTGACCTTCCACAATTTTTAGCGGATCATTTAATATTACCATACTGGGGAATGGCTTTTGAAGGAATTGATGTAGGTTACGTCGTCATTTCTAACAAAGGAGTAGTTTTACACACAGGTCTAGTCAAAGACCGTTCTATGGGAGGAACATATCCCAGAGCATCTATAAATTGCATCCGAAAAATGAAAAACTGGAAACCTGCTTATCATCAAGGTAAAGCGGTTCACTCCATTAGGATGATTCCTGTTCGGTTTAAATATTAAGACTAAAAATTCACCCAACACCATAATACCGTTTCAATTCATTTGACTTATCATAATTCATCTTATCCGCATTAGGTAATGCGTCTTTAGAAACATCAAGGACCTCTGGTGAATTTGGAAATTTTGAATTTATAAAAGGAGGAGAAGCGGCTACTTCAGCCCCCGAAGCAATAGCATTAAATTCAATCATAATTTGCTCTTTTTCGGGTAGTTCATCATCTAAAAATATCGCATTCACAGGACACTCAGGCTCACACATACCACAATCAATACATTCATCGGGATGAATTACGAGCATAGTTTCTAATTCATAAAAACAGTCAACGGGACAAACATCTACGCAATCGGTATATTTGCATTTATGGCAATCAGAAGTAACGACAAAGGGCATTTTTCAAACATTTTAATATACTTATGAAATATGGTTGATATAATCAATAAGAAAAGATGTCTTCGTTATTAACGTTCAATTTAACTTTTTAGACGCCACTTAAACATAAAAACTCGTCCTTTCATTCAAAAAGACGAGTTTTAATATATGGTCAAACTAGTTAATGACTCCTAACAATACTCTTTCAATAAGACTTTAGCTTCTTCGATACCTGCTCGTCTGGCTTTTTTCCAATCTTCACAATAGCCCTTCTTACCGACAGCGTGTCTAGCTTTTCCTCTCCAAAAATGAAGCGTTGGTTTTTCCAAATCATCTTCCACATCTTTGATTTTAAACATCAAATCAAACGTTTTCAAAGCATCCTCATTTTTTCCAACTGCCAAAAGGGCCTTACCCCATTTTAGGTGAGCGACTCTCTTTAAATGGAAATTTGGATTTTCTGGCTTAAACTTACGCAAACAGAAAAAGCGATACTCTTTGGCTGCGTTTTCCATATCTCCGAGTGCAGCATGTACTTCTGCCTTCTGATAACGAGCTACCCAGTAATCCGTCTCATGCGGAATTGCGTACTTAATTACATTGGTAAAATGACTAATCGCCGTTTCATAGTCCTTCTGTGCTAATGCAATTTTCCCCATACGCATATAGGGTTTAGCATTTTGTTGAAACAGTTTAGTACTTTCTTTATAATCGGATAAAGCTTGCTCTACTTTATTAAGTCCTTCGTATGCTTGCCCTCTAACTTCAAATGCAGTAGAGTGCTTGTCATACTTTTTAATACTTTTATTTAGGTATGTAATAGCCTCTTCAAACTTATTCTCTGCTAAAGCCTCTTGCCCTTGCTTAAATAACAAGACAGCAGCTCTATCCCCGCTCGGTTCTATAAATGCTTGTTTAACTATTTTTCCTTCTTCTGACAACCACATTCCCACATTCCCTGAAATAGCAAATTGTGCCACATAATCCAGTAGCATATAGGTATTTCTATAGCTTTTCCGTGTGCTAGGAATAGAAAACTTTTTGATAGTCAGCCTTAATAACTCCTCATTGAAGATTTCCTCTTCATTGATGAGAATGTCTGTTTTGTAATAATTTTCGACACGCCACTGATACATTTTTAGTACCTGCTCGTAACTACGTTGTGTGCCAAAATCAAGTTGCCCTTTAAAAATAGCTTTCGCTAACATGCTGCTACCTCTGTTTAGTAAATGTGATAGATAATAATATACAATAGATTTTAAGTTGACAATTGGACGTAAAAAG
>CAYLSF010000163.1:4824-9712 GCA_964385675.1 uncultured Saprospiraceae bacterium | reverse complement strand
ATCCATACATTTACAATTTGGATGTTGTAATTCTCGGAGTGCATCATTAGCAATCCATCGAGCCGCCTTGGTATCTAATTTTAAAATCGTTTGAGCAGTTTCTATAGCTTTAGCATGTAAGTCCTTATTCCGTTTTCCAATTTGACGCAATGCCCAATTGACTGCTTTTTTTACAAAATTTCGCTCATCTGTTGCTTCTCGAATCATAATTGGAAAAAGTGATTCATAAACTTCATTTCCTGCTTTTTTATCGGCAAGAGCATAAGATGCCATAATTACAAACCCTGCCCGTTTTTCAAATTCAGCTTTTCGCTTTGACCATAATTTAGCTTTTTCCACAGCATAAGGCGTTCGAGAAAATAATTTCATGCAAAAGGAGTCACAGATTTCCCAATTGTCAAAATCTTTAACCCAAGTTTCCATCATTTCCGCTGTGACCTTTTTGGGATTTAAGACTTTACTTCCTAAGATTTTAGCTTCATAAATATCCGTTTCGATTAACGCCAAAGCTAATTCATCATTTCGCTTTATGCGTTTTGCCAAAGCGTTTAAATCTTTCATGTAAATGCCGTAGCCATTCTTAATAGGAATTCCGAATTTCTTGGCTTTAAATTCATTGACGGCAGGATCGCCTAATGTTTTTAGTTCTGCTAATATGGAATCTAGCGTCATAAATAATTTTGTGTATGCTTAAAATAAATCTTCTGGACTCTATGATGGAAACCGTTCATTGTTTACCGTCCCTCCAAAGTTTCCTTTAAACCCATTTCTAACGAATATTGAGGTTTAAAATTGAAATCTTGTTCAATGTCTGTAATATCACATCGCCAATCCAAACTCGCTAATTCGTTGACTTTATTTGGATTTAAAATGGGATATTCTCCTGTAAAATTACTAAAAAAAGCGGCTATATAAGCGATGTACCTAACCAACGCAATTGGTAATTTTATAGAAATGGTTTTGACTTTTAAGATTTGTTTGAGGATTTGATTAAAATCTTTGGTGGTATAAAAAGGATGTGCGGCTACATTATAAATCTTCTGTGTTTTATCCGATTGTAATGCGGTTAAAATAAGTTGAGTCAAATCTTTGACATAGATAAAAGATAGTTGCTGTGTTTGATACCCCACATATAATTCTAATTTACTTTTGAGCGTATCAAACATCGTTTGAAAATCTTTATCTCTAGGGCCATATACCGCCGTTGGGCGAAAAATTAGATAAGGAATATTGGATTGTCGTACAATTTGTTCTGCGGCTAATTTACTCTCTCCATAAAAAGTAACAGGCTGCATTTTTTCGGCAGGTCCTCTTGCCGCTAAGCTGCTCATTAATAAAAATTGCTGTTTTAAAATTTGGCTTTGCTCTATGGCGTCCAATAAATGTTGAGTATAAGTGGCATTGACTTTTAAGTATGTTTCTTTTGATTTAGCTTTAGTCACGCCCGCATTATGAACGATGTAATCAACTTGACCAAATTCAGCTTTAAATTCTGATAACTGTTGTGTTAAAATGGTAGGATTGGATAAATCTAAATTTAAATATTGAATAGGTAAACCGTCCAAATACTTTAGATTACTAGAAGACCGAATAGCTGCAATCACTTTAAATCCTTGCTTCAAAGCATTTTCTACTAAGTGACTTCCAATAAATCCATTTGACCCTGTAATTAGTATTCGGTGAACGGTTGACGGTGAACGATTGACGGTTTTCATAATAGCGTAAAAGTAAACAAATCACAAATCACAAATTTTAGAGAATATTGTGGAACTATAAGTTTGGTTTTATTTCAAAGTAACTTTTTCTTTAAATTAACAATTAACAATTAACAATTAACAATTAACAATTAACAATTAATTGCTCCACATTGATTTCTGCACACTTAAAATGTCCTTTTGGACAGGCTTTATACCCGTGTATTCCGCAAGAACGACAATCTAAATCTAATTGGGTTTCTACAATTCGAGCATTATCCGATAAGGGGGTAAAACCATATTTTGGAATCGTAGAACAAAAAATAGCGGTAATCGGTGCATTCATCGCGGAAGCCAAATGAATCGGTGCAGAATCATTGGCATAATTCATTTGTGCTTTTTGCATCAATGCGGCGGATGCCAATAAGGATAATTGACCGGCTTGATTGACGACTTTTGGATGCGTTGTAGCGGTTTTAATGGACTCACAAGCTACTTTATCTCCTGGTCCACCCAATAAATAAATAGTATAGTTTTGTGGTAAATGATTAATTAATTCGATCCACTTTTCCGCAGGATATTGTTTGGTAAACCATACCGAAGTAGGGGCAATACAAATATATTTTTCGGATTGAGGGATTGGTGCCTTATCTTCTTTTGAAGGATATAATTTGGGCATTTCAAAAGAATCATCCGTTAAATCTTGAATCAAACTCAAATTCCTATGGACTTCATGAATTGGTTTTTCCGTTGTACCGTATTCATGAGGTAATTTTTTATGATATAAAAAAGCGACAGGATTTTTATCGAACCCAATAATCTGCTTTCCTCTTGAAAAACTAGCGAGCAATCCTGTAGCTAAAAACCGCTGGCAATTAATAACCGTATCATATTGTTCCGCTCGAATGTTTTGTAATAATGTCCATAAGTTCTTATACTTTGATTCTTTCTTATTCCAAACTAAAACTTGTCGTAGATGAGGATGATCTTTTAATAAACTTTCATTGCCTTTCCGCACCACACAATCAATAATCGCATTAGGATAAAATCGATGCAATTTTTCAATGATTGGCGTCATTAAAACCACATCTCCAATAAAAGCTGTCTGTATAATTAAAAATCTTTTCATACCACTCCATTCTACTTAAAATAAAAGTAGTTTATCCACTACTTATCAGTTATCAGTTATCGGTTATTTCTCAATCGTTTAGCTAACTTAACTAGCATCATCAAAATTACTCCAAAAAGGATAATTCCACCTATTCCCCAAATCCAATCAAAGGCATTTTGTAAAACGACTAACAATACAATCGCTAATAAAAAAATGGTTGTCAATTCATTCCACAAACGGAGTTGGCCCGATGTCCATTTTACAATGTCCTGTTCCAATTCACGCATCATTTGCCCACATTTCCAATGATACACTAATAACCCAAGAACCAACGCTAATTTAACTTGCATCCATGGTCTAAATATTAAATCTTGACGAATTAGAAGCATTAATACCCCCATAATAATCGTCAATACTGCCGCTGTATTCATGATGATTTTCCATAATAATTGTTGAATACGTTTATACTCGGTCGTTAAAATTCTGCGGTCAGGTTCAGGTTTTTCATACGCCTCTACATGATAAATAAATAAACGTACCATATAAAACAACCCGACAAACCAACTCACAACAAATACAATATGAAAAGATTTTATATAAGGATATGCACTTGCAAAATAGTCCATTTTTCTATAATTGTAAATTAGGAAAATTCATCTACTGATGAATATTTGACTGCAAAATTAGACAATAAAGTAGGGATTTTCTTGTGTGGTATTGAAAATATATCTTTCAAATTAGGTACTACAATAAATATTGGTTTGTTGATGCTTTTTTGAAAAAAAAATAAAATTTTTTCAATCAAATTGGGAAGGTTTTAAAATTAGGAGACTCTATATAGTTAAAACCTAATTTTTATGGTGTTTACTCAATTTGCCAAATTAAATCCTGCATTAGCTGGTCTTAAACCATCAGCAACATTGGCTATCAATGAAAAGTCAGCAGCATTAGTAGCAAAAGGGAAGACAGTTTATCGTCTAGGATTTGGACAATCTCCTTTTCCCGTACCTGCGGAAGTGGTTGAGGCATTAAAAGAAAATGCACACATTAAAGATTATTTGCCTGTAAAAGGGTTATTTGCGCTTAGGGCAGCGGTGGCAAAGTTTAATCAAAGAACTTTAGGTATCTCTTCTAAAGCTGAAAACATCCTTATTGCACCAGGGTCTAAGCAATTGATCTATGGTTTACAATTAGCCCTAGATGGCGTATTGTTACTACCTAATCCTAGTTGGGTATCGTATCAACCTCAAGCAGAATTAGCCCAAAGACCTGTAGAATGGATAGATACGAATCATGAAAATGGTTGGCGAATTACCCCCGAAACTTTGGCTAAAGCCTGTGAAAAGTATCCAACACAAACCAAAATTCTAATCTTAAACTATCCTAATAATCCTGTTGGAAATACGTATAACGCTCAACAATTGAGGGCATTGTCAGGAGTATTAGAGCAGTATGGTGTTGTGGTGGTGGCAGATGAAATTTATGGAGAAGTCGAGCATGATGGAGAACATATTTCTTTAGCCAAATTTTATCCACAAGGTACGGTCATTAGTGGTGGATTAAGTAAATGGTGTGGAGCTGGTGGTTGGCGTTTAGGTACATTTACTTTTCCAGAAGGAATGGAACACGTCGTAGATATGATGGCTAAAATAGCTAGTGAAACCTATACTTCCGTAGCTGCACCTGTTCAATATGCAGCGATTACAGCGTTTGAAGGTAGCTCAAATATTACAGAATATGTTGCACAGAGTCGGGTGATTTTAAAAGCAGTTGCGAATTATGTTTTTCATGCTTTACAAGATATGAATATTGAGGTAGCTGCTCCAGAAGGAGGTTTTTATCTATTTCCCAATTTTAAAAATCACACTAAAAAATTACAATCTAAAGGGATTCAAACGGGTCAGCAACTTTGTGAAATTCTGCTAGAAGAATCGGGCGTTGCCTTACTACCAGGCATTGCCTTTGGAAGACCTAGTGAAGAATTTACGGCTAGATTATCCTTTGTCGATTTTGATGGAGGAAAAGCATTAGATACTCTTCAAAACGGAGCAACCTGCGATTTAAATTTTATAAAAACATGGGG
>CAYLSF010000163.1:0-4814 GCA_964385675.1 uncultured Saprospiraceae bacterium | reverse complement strand
CATATAGTCCAAAAATAGTAGCGTCTATGAAGGCGCTTGCTCAGTGGTTGGATTAACAATCAAATTTTTTTTATTAACTAAACAATCCATTATGAAAGTAAATCTTAACATGATGAAAATGACACTTATCGTTCTTTGCTTAGGCATGGTGTCATTTACTTTTGCCCAAACGGGAACCGTAACGGGTGTAATCTCGGATGCTTCAGGGCCTATTATTGGGGCTTCTGTTAGTGTAGCGGGTACAAGCCGTGGTACATCTACAAATCTCGACGGTGAGTATAAGTTGGAATTACCGCCAGGTACTTATACTATTAATGCGAGTTATTTGGGGTATGAAACCAGTAAACAAGAAGCTACCGTAACTGCTGGTGGTTCAACGACTTTAAACTTTACCTTATCCGAAGGTTTAGAATTTGATGAGGTAATTATTACGGGTACAAGAGCATCAAACCGTACGAATACAGATGCAGCTGTTCCTGTAGATGTTATTAATGTCAATAAATTATCAAAAGCAGCTCCTCAAACGAGCTTAAATCAATTATTGACAACTACAACTCCTTCTTTCTCTTCTAATACACAGACAATTTCTGATGGTACAGACCATATTGATCCAGCCGCATTGCGTGGCTTAGGTCCAGATCAAGTTTTGGTATTGATTAATGGAAAAAGAAGACACACTTCTTCATTAGTAAACGTGAATGGTACGTTTGGTCGTGGTAATGTGGGTACAGACTTAAATGCAATTCCTGCTACAGCCTTAGATGCAATTGAGGTATTGCGTGATGGGGCTGCTGCTCAGTATGGTTCTGATGCGATTGCAGGGGTGATGAATTTGAAATTGCGTTCTAGCGTTAATGAACTTCGTTTCAATTTGACAACAGGGGCTAACTTTACAAGTGAGATTGGGCCTTTTGCTGGTGAAACTAAAAATCAAGATGGTGAAGTTGTTAATCTAGGTATTAACTATGGTTTGCCAATTGGTAACAATGGTGGTTATATCAATATGACAGGGGAGTTTGCATTTAGAGGAGCAACTAGCAGAATGCAAGACTTTTCAGGTACTATTTTTAATAACTTCAATGCAATTGAGCGTATCGCTAGAACACAAGGGTTGGATGTAGCTAATTTGACCATGATGCAAGTACAATCCTTAGCACCTTCAGTAAGTCATTTTAGTAGTCAATTACAAACAGATATTGCGAATGCACCTGATTTAGCGACCTTACAAGGATTACTAAGCGGTGATGCTACGGGTGGTGAATTAGCAGCTAGAGGGTTGACAAGTAGCGATTTCAATATGAGAGTGGGGCAATCAGAATTGAGAGGAGGTAAATTCTTTGCTAATATGGCAGTACCCGTAGGTGATGATTTAGAATTCTATGCGTTCGGTGGTGCAGGTTACAGAAATGGTATTTCAGGATGTTTCTATCGTTTACCTAGTCAAAATAGAACAACTACAGCTATTTATCCAAATGGTACAGTTCCTTTCATCAATTCAAATATTAATGACGAGTCTATTGCAGCAGGTATCAGAGGTAAAATAGGAGAATGGAATGTGGATTTTAGTAATGTCTATGGTTCTAACCGTTTCTTATTCTATATGACCAATACACACAATGCAACTTTAGGGGCATCATCTCCAACAACATTCAATGCAGGTGGACACTCATTTGCTCAAAATACAACTAATTTTGATTTATCTCGCTACTATGATGAAATTGAAGGTATCAAAGGGGTAAACGTAGCATTCGGTACAGAGTATCGTTATGAAAACTATCAAGTTATTCCAGGTACGGAGTTATCGTATGGGAATTATGATGTGAATGGTTCTTTAGTGACACCTACTACAGCGGATGGTTTATTAACAACAGATTTCTTAGGGCGTAGTCGTCCAGCAGGGGCACAGTGTTTTGCAGGATTCTTACCTACTAATGAAGTAGATGCAAACCGTTCAAGTGTAGCCGCTTATTTAGATACAGAATTTGATATTTCTGATGCGTTCTTAATTACTGCAGCCGTACGTTTTGAGAATTATTCTGACTTTGGTTCTACGCTTAATTATAAGGTGGCAGCTCGTTATAAAATTACGGACAACATTGCTTTAAGAGGAGCAGTAAGTACGGGTTTCCGTGCACCTTCTTTACACCAAATTCACTTTAGTAGAACTTCTACTATCTTTGAATTAATCAATGGTGTATCTGTACCACAAGAAAGAGGTACATTTGCAAACACATCCAGAGCAGCAAAACTATTGGGTATTCCAGAATTAACAGAAGAGACTTCTGAAAACTTTAGCCTTGGTTTTACAGCTAAATTTCCTGATGCAGGATTAAGAATTACCGTAGATGCCTATCAAGTAAATATTGATGATAGAGTGGTATTAACAGGTGCATTTAGTGCAGGAGGTGATCCTGAGTTAGAGTTAATCTTTAATCAAGCACAGGCAGGTGCAGCTAACTTCTTTGCTAATGCGATTAGTACTCGTTCTCAAGGGTTAGATGTTGTTATTTCTCACAAAACATTGGTTGGAGAGAGTGGTTCATTAACGAATAACTTAGCAGGTACATTTGCTAGAAACGAGTGGGATCAAGATCAAGGTATCAATTCTTCTCAAATATTGCGTGACAAAGGTTTAGAAGGCACTTATTTTGATCAGATTTCAAGAATCTACTTGGAGCAAGCTGTTCCTAGAACAAAGGTTACATTAAGTCATACGTATGATGTAAATCAATGGTCTTTCTACTTACGTAATACTTACTTTGGTCAAACGACAGAAGCAACGAATGCAGATATCTTTGACGCAGATTTAAATCAAATAGATAACTCTATTGATCCATATTATGATGGAAAAATATTAACGGATTTGAGTATTGGTTATTCATTTAGTGATAATTTATCATTAACTATTGGAGCGAATAACTTATTTGATGTATATCCTGATGTAGCTGATCCTTCTTTCCAATCTAGTGGTCGTTTCTTATATACAAGACGTTCTCCACAGTTTGGGTTTAATGGTCGCTATGTATTTGCAAGAGTATTATTTACTTTGAAATAATTTGGTGATTAGTAATCGGTGATTGGTGACTCGTTCACGAATCGCCGATTACTTAATTTTACATTTTGGTTAAGTTTTTGATTTGATAAATTGAGTATAATAAGTGTAATTTTGACACTCATTAGTAATGTCGAATTCATTCGACGATTCAAAAAATTAAAATAAATCTCACTCTCACAATTGTTTTTAAGTAAAATACCACATGAATCGTTCTATCCAGCAAGTTGAAGATTTGATAACCGATGAACAGTTTGTGGATTGGGTGAAAAATCCCAATCCAACCAATCAGCAATACTGGGAAGAATGGTTAGTGCAAAACCCTGATAAACAACCCTTAATAATAGAAGCTAGACAATTTATCTTATCGCTTTCTTTTGAAAGAAACGAACCCTCCAAAGAGCAAATTGATAGTATGAAATTAAAAATACATCAATTAATTGATGCTCAAAATCCTAAAATCATACCAATTCAACCTCAACGAAAAACTTATCAATGGCAAAATATTGCTGCTGTTTTATTACTTTTAATTGGACTTTGGGGAATTTACCAATGGCAATTTTCAAATCACCAAATGGTTTATGCCACAACTTTTGCCGAACGACAAACGGTTGAACTACCTGATGGTTCTATGGTGACTTTAAATGCAAATTCATCTTTGGATTTAAGATCGCAATGGACAAATGATGATAACAGAGAATTATGGTTAGATGGAGAAGCTTTTTTTAAAGTGAATCCAACACCAAATTTAAGAAAACCAAAATTTATCGTTCATACCAATCAGTTAGATGTTGTTGTATTAGGTACGCAGTTTAATGTCTCAACTCGTTCAGGGAACACAAAAGTAGTTTTGACAGAAGGTAAAGTAGATATTCAAATAGCAAATACTATCAAAACAACTTTATCGCCTAATGAAAAAGCCGTATATAAAACGGAAACTTCGACTTTAGAAAAGGAAAAGGTCAATACAGAAGTTTATACAACATGGAAAACCAATCGACTGTTTTTTGATAAAACGCCCCTCAGTCAATTGATAGAAGAAATTGAAAATAGTTATGGTTATACTATTGAATTACAAGATGATGCCTTATTGAACAAAAGATTATCTGGTTCGTTACCAAATTCCAATTTAAAAGCCATGTTAGGTGCTTTAGAAGGTGTATTTGATATCAAAGTGGAGGAGAAGGCAGATAATATATTGATATTTAGCCTAGTGAACAGGTGACTTTAAGTCACCCGTTCACTACTAGATAACTTACCAAACCAAAAATTGTGCATTTACGTCAATCCATATTGTTATGGAGTTGGTTATTTCTCACCATGCCAACCCTTGCACAACCTACTGACTTTTCAGTAGTGAGTATGGCGTATGAACAAAATGAAGTGACGTTACGGCATGAAGTAAGTTTGAAAAAACTCTTGCGACAATTTGAGACGAATTACGATATTTTCATTTTTTATGAATCCGATATTTTAACTCAAATAAACATTCCCGCCTTTCAATTTAATTTTTCAAAGAGTATTGAATATAATCTACAATTAGCGTTAAGCTATACTAATCTGACTTATAAAAAAGTATCCTCCTCTACTTATATTATTATTAAAATTCCTATAAAAGGAGTTTTATATGGTCGAATTGTAGAAAAAAACGCACAACCTTTAATTGGAGCAACGATTCAATTACTAGATAATAAGGGGGGCGTAGCAACTGATTTAGATGGTCAATTTCGATTGCCCTTATCGGAAGGAGAACATAAAATTA
>CAYLSF010000162.1:0-9758 GCA_964385675.1 uncultured Saprospiraceae bacterium | reverse complement strand
TAGTTAAATTTTAACACCAAAACGTTAGACTTAATGAACGCTATGCTACCCCTCGCTAGATTTACTATTAGAAAACAAGTACCTCATAGCACCAGGAAAGCAGACAGTAACACCTTAGTCAATCGACCCTGATTATGATTTAACTAAGCTAAATTACAATTCTTACTATATGATTCCGAATCCATATATTGGAATAATTGGGATGTTTGGAGGAAATTTTGCTCCAAGAGGTTGGGCATTGTGTGATGGTCAATTGCTACCCATTGCTCAAAATACTGCTCTATTCTCCATCATAGGCACCATCTATGGTGGTGATGGTCGTTCGACATTTGCTTTACCAGATCTAAGAGGTCGTGTCCCTATTCATCCAGGTACAGGCCCGGGACTCTCGCCATATCGTTTAGGCGAAAGAGGAGGGCCAGAAAGTGAATATATTGCTATAACTCAGATGCCTTCACACACACACACTACAGATATTCAAGTTGGTAAAGAAGGAAAAGGTTCAGGGGCAACTAATATTGCTGCAAATTCTTACTTAGGGGATTCTCCAGCTTCTAATATGTATAGAACTCAGATAGGAGCAGCAGATTCCTATGTAAGAGGATTAGAATTAGGCTCTACAGGTAGTGGTACTCCTTTTAGTATCTTACAACCTTATCGTACAGTAAACTATTGTATTGCCCTACTTGGCATATTTCCGCCAAGGGATTAAGTAGGAATAAAGGATATGCTTAGCGATATATCCTAACTAACAATCAAATCGCTAATTCATTTTTATTCAATAAAAAAATCTAAATACAGATATATTATGGACGCTTATATAGCTTCAATCACCATGTTTGGTGGAAATTTTGCCCCTAGAGCATGGGCACTTTGTAATGGTCAATTATTGGCAATTAATCAAAATCAGGCTTTATTTTCTCTCTTAGGTACTACTTATGGTGGTGATGGTCGTACATCATTCGGTTTGCCCGATTTAAGAGGTCGTGTGGCGATTCATCCTGGGACAGGGCCAGGTCTCTCTCCTTATCGTCTAGGTCAGCAAGGTGGTCAAGAGTCTGTAACATTGACTGTAAGTAACTTACCTTCACATACGCACAGTGCTGAAATTCAAGTCGGTAAGGAAGGAAAAGGTTCAGGGGCAACTAATATTGCAGCAAACTCTTACTTAGGGGATTCTCCAGCTTCTAATATGTATAGAACTCAGATAGGAGCAGCAGGTTCCTATGTAAAAGGTGCTGTTGTAGGCAATACAGGCTCAAATATACCTGTTAACATACGTCAGCCTTTTTTATGTGTTAATTATATTATTTGCTTACAAGGGATTTTCCCACCTAGAAATTAATATTAATAATATTTGATAATATTTTCATTAGCTGCTTAGTTTTAGGCAGCTAATGTTGTTTTTGATTTTTAGTATTCTAAGCATCTATTATGTATATACCACTAAACTTACCTGAAAAACAGCTAAACGAATGGTCAATTCAATCTTTTCATGAGAATGGTGTTAAATACCAAAAACTGATGAAAGGGAATATGCTGATGATGGCGAATACGCCTGATATAGTAGCTGATTATGTTGAATTTCTAGAAACGGCTCAAGGAAGCGTATTGATTAATGGTTTAGGTATTGGTATGTGTAGTCGGTATTTAGTTCAAAAAGATACGATAACGGATATTACAGTCATAGAGTATAATGAAAATATTTTTAATTTAATTGCACCTTCTTTTGAAAATGAATATAAATGTACCGTTATTCATGGAGATGCTTTTACTTATACCCCTCCTGTGGGAAAATATTATGATTATGTTTGGCATGACATCTGGACATATTATGCTTCCAAAAACTTAAAAGATATAGCTATACTAATGGAAAAATATCAAACTATAGCAGGACAACAAGGAGCATGGTCGTATCAAAAATGCGTAGAATTGAAAAATAGGGAACAAGTTTTTTATTAGTTTAAATAAAAATCTATGAAGAAATTAAACAATTATTTTAAAATTGGATCAGGTATTAAAAAGCCACTCCAAAATTCCTCAAAATTATCCAAAACATTATTAGCTTCTTTACCTGTATTGGTATTTGGAAATACTGCTTATAGTCAGTGTGCAGGTATAAATGTGCATAATAATGCGGATGTGAACGGATTGAAATTTGATGTAGATGGAGACGGGGCAGTAGATGATTTTTCTATTTTTGATAATGGAAATAGTGCATTCATAAAAATATTAAATCCTGATTTTGAGTTAATGGCGGCTGGAACTCCAGGCTCTGTTTCCGCTTTTCGTTATGGTACTAATGCTAATATTGATGGTAATGCAGCAGATTTTGCACTTACAGCAGGTGATGCATTTTTAGCATATATTAGTGGAGGACTCTCAGGTCAATTTGCTACCGAAGGTTATGTAGGTTTTAGGAAAGATTTGGGGGGAGGAAGTTATAATTATGGTTTTTTACATGTTGATCTTAATTTTACAGGAACAGGATATGAACTTACTACAGATTTTTTCGGTACATCTACTGGAAGTGGAACAGTTTCGGCTGGGGTTTGTAACTCACTACCTGTAGAATTATCGGAACTTAATCTTGTCGAAAAAGCAGCTTCTCTTCAAATCAGTTGGGTTACAAAGTCAGAAGAGAATAATGCAGGTTTTGAATTGCAAAGAAGTACAAATGGTGAAACTTTCACAACCATTAGCTTTATAGAAGGTAATGGTACTACTATACAAACGCAAGAGTATGCTTATGATGATAGGGATGTGAGAAAAAATACCACCTATTATTACAGATTAAAGCAAATTGACTTTGATGGTAGTTTTAACTATTCTGATGTGGTGAGTGGTGCGTTACAATCCAGTGATGAGGTGGGTTTGTTTTATCCTAACCCTACTAAGGGGACTACTCGATTAGATTTTATGGCTAACGGGACTTCTGAGCTAAATGTAACCGTATTCAACCTGATGGGACAAGAAATGATGACGGAAGTAAGAACGGTAGCAGAAGGAGAAAATACATTAAGTTTTGATTTTTCTAGCTTGACAACGGGTAATTATGTAGTAAAATTAACAACTACAGAAGGATATCAATACAAGAAAATATCAATTGAATAAATTGGATTTAAGAATAAATGAAAAGGCCTTATAAGTGATGACTTATAAGGTCTTTTTTACTCATAATCATTTAATACAATATGGAACAACCTACACTACCGCCCATCACTTCTAAAGATAAAATGGTGTATCAAAAATGGTGGAATGGTTTATCGGATAATTGGAAAAAAGCCTATAATGCTGCTCAATTCAATAAAGAAGAAGTCACAGATGATCTTACCCCAGCGGAAATTCATGAAATATGGCATACTCCTGTATTGCGTTTTGCAGGACCAACGGCTATTTTCCCTAATTTAACCTTTGAATTAGGGGATTTAGATGGAGTCGTAGATTTAGTGAATTTGGAGATACTAGTAGTTATAAATAGTGGACTCAAGGATATCGCTTCCATTAAAAGCCTACCTAATCTAAAGTCTTTATTTATATATGATAATGAGATTAAACGACTGAATGGTATTGAAAAGCTAACAGAACTTCAAGAATTGCATTTTCATCATAATAAAATTAAGACTTTAGAACCTTTGAAGGGTTTAACCAACTTGGTAAAGGTAACTGCGGGGCACAATTTGATTAAGTCTTTGAAAGGAATTGGGAAAAAGCATGTTAAAAACTTAAAAGAATTTAGGGTCTTACCCAATGATAACTTACCCTTCAAAGAAGTCAATAAAATGCAAAATAAAATTGGGATTGAGTGTTTGAAAATGTGATTTATTAGTTTAAAATTTGAATTAAAGTACTATGAGCCAAGATATTAAGTTAATAACAGAAGATGAAAAACCCTTTGAAATTCCAGAGGGTGGTTCTTTGGGTATCCTAGCCTTGGGGTATAAGGGAATTGCATTATGGCGGCAGAAGCGTCGGCAATTGCGAGAAGGTAAATTGAATAACTGATTATCAAGCAACTAATAATTACAATTTCAGAAAGGACTTTCCTATAAAAATAAAATTATTTTGATTGAACCGCAGAAGTAAAGAAGAGAATCGACTAATAAAATCTGCTAAAAGCAAATTCTATTAGTGAAAATTCGATATTTAATATTCAGAGTTTGATACCTACCTGTCGGCAAACAGGTTCTGCGGTTCAAAGATTCAAAATGATTTTTATAAGAAACCCTTCAGTTTAAGAGGTTTGATAACTCGAATTTAAAGTAAAAAATGGCAAAGAAGAAAAAAGTATTATTGATTGGCTGGGATGCTGCGGATTGGAAGTTTTTGAATCCATTGATAGATGCAGGACACATGCCGACCCTAAAAAAACTAATAGAAGGAGGGAGTATGGGAAAGTTAGCGACGTTAGATCCTCCTTTATCTCCTACACTATGGACATCTATAGCCACAGGAAAAAGACCCTATAAACATGGCATACACGGTTTTACAGAGCCTGATCCGAGTGGAGAAGGCGTGCGCCCTATGTATATTACAAACCGTAAAGTAAAGGCAATTTGGAATATACTCACTCAGCACGGGCTAAAAACACACGTAGTCGGTTGGTGGCCTTCCCACCCCGCTGAACCCATTAATGGTACGATGATTTCCAATTTTTATCAACGAGCTCAAGAGCAGATTACGCCCTGGCCGATGCCTAATGGTACGGTACACCCCGCAGATAAGGCAGAACTATTTGCCAACCTTAGGGTTCATCCTAAAGAATTATTGACAGAAAATATTTTACGTCCTTTTGTTCCGTTATTGGAAAAGGTAGATCAGTCAAGGGATAAAAGATTAACGTCCATAGCCAAGATAATAGCGGATTGTACAACGATACATTCAGCAGCTACCTACATTATGGAAAATGAAGAATGGGATTTTATGGCGGTGTATTATGATGCTATTGACCATTTTTGCCATGGGTTTATGAAGTATCATCCGCCTCGGAGAGAGCATATTTCGCATCGTGATTATGAGCTCTATAATAATGTAGTCAATGCAGGATGTCGTTACCATGATATGATGCTTAGAAGGCTCTTACAATTGGTAGATGAGGATACGTTAGTGATGTTGGTTAGTGATCATGGATTTCATCCCAATCATAATCGACCTAAGTTTTTACCTCAAGAACCTGCTGGCCCTGCGGTAGAACATAGTGACTATGGGATTATAGTGATGAATGGCCCAAATATTAAAAAAGACGCCACTATCTTTGGGGCTAGTTTATTGGATGTTACACCTACGCTTCTACATATTTTTGGTTTACCTGTAGCAGAAGATATGGATGGAAAAGTAATTATCAGTCCATTTGAAAATCAAGAAGAGATAAAGACCCTAAAAAGCTGGGAAAACATCAAAGGAGCGGATGGTAGGCATCCAGAAGATTTGGAAATAAGTAAGGAAGATGCCCGTCAAGAATTACAACAACTAATAGAACTCGGCTATATAGCAGACCCTGGTGAAAATAAAGAAGCAGCTGTTAAAGGAACAGTAGATGAAAATAATTATAATCTAGCTCGTGCTTATATAGATGGAGGAGAATATGAAGAAGGGATTAAATTATTGGAAAAACTACACCATGAAAATCCTAATGTACTTAGGTTTGCCGTCAGACTCACACATAGTTATCAAGCTGTAGGAAAATATAAGGCGGCTCGTAAAATCGTTAATCATATCAGAGAAATTCAAGATAGAGAGTCCCCTCAATTGGATATCTTGGAAGGAACACTATTGGTAGCAGAACAACGGTTTCAAAAAGCTATTGCTCTTTTCAAAAAAGCAGAAAAGGAGAGCGGAGAACAATCTAATTTGAATTTAAGGATAGCCAATGCGTATTTAAGTTTAAATAAGCTCGAAGAGGCAGAACAATCTATTAAAAGAGAATTGGAACTCGACCCTGAGTCACAAAAGGCTTTTTTCTTATTGGGAATTACATATTATAGAATGACGAGATATGAGGAAGCATTGGATGCTTTCATGGATTCAATAGGGCTTTTATATTTTCAACCGAATGTACATTATTATGTGGCAGAAACTTTAGTCGCTATGGGCGAGGTGGAAAAGGCAATTGAGGCGTTTGAAATTTGCCTTAAACTAACACCTAATTTTAATTCCGCTCGAAAACGTATTATTCAATTGTATGATTCTATTGGTCAGCCTGGTAAGGCCTTAAAATATAATACAGAGTTTTTACAAAAAATAAAAGGTACAATTACAGTAGTGTCGGGACTTCCTAGAAGCGGTACATCTATGTTGATGCAAATGCTAGAAGCGGGAGGAATGGATATTTTTACCGATAAATCCAGAACAGCGGACGAAAGTAATCCAAAAGGATATTATGAGCATGAAGCCGTTAAATCCCTAAGACATAATCAAGCTTTCTTACAGCATGCTACCGATAAAACCATTAAAGTAATTGCCAACTTGTTAAAAAGTCTTCCTCATCGGTATCGTTATCAGATTATATTTTTAGAACGAGATTTATACGAAGTCGTAAAATCTCAGCAAAAAATGTTGATTAGAGATGGAAAACGAAAGGATGAAGAAACCTTACCACTCAACTTAATTGCTCAATTCAAGAAAACGATTAAAGAGGTGAAAAATTGGGCTGAAAACCATCCGACAGTTGATATTCTTTTTATTAACCATAGAGATATTATTGAAAATCCATTCATGCAAGCTATGGTGATTAATGACTTCTTAGGAGGAACATTGGAAATAGAAAAAATGGCGAGTGTCGTAGATATAAGTTTGTATAGAGAACGAGGAAATAATGTGAAAGTGTAGTTTGAATTAGATTATTATGAATGCCTGACAAACTCATAACTTATGTTATTTCCCATGAATTTAGAGAAAACCATACAGCAATTAGAGCAATTCAAAACCATACAATGCGGTATGTTTCATGAAAAAGTGCTACTAGATAAAATGAAACAATTACCTGTATTGGTCTCAAACGATTTATCAAGTGGTACAACTACTTTAAAGCGACAATCTCTTTGCCCAAATACTAAAAGAGCTTGGTATTTGGGCTGTGCACATAGCAAATCAAATCAAAACTTTATTCAATTGTTAAAGACCTATGCTGCTCAAGATAAAAAACTAAATAGTTTGTTACAATCCATAAATGCCCTGTTGTTAAAAGTTTATCAGTTGGATCATCGTAAAGGAAATTTAGAGCGAGACTATGCCCTCAGCTTACTGCCTGACACAACGCTTGATACCGCAGCGATACAACAACAAATTGCTCACGCTATTACGATTCATCAAACCTACATTGAGGAATTAGAAACGTATAAAGTAGCTATCATACAAAGATTAAAAGCATTAGATAAGTAGAAATCCAAGTTAAAAAAGTTGTATTTTTAATCCCGATAGCTTCCCGTAATCTCTCCCGGTCCGATAGCTATCGGGAGTCGAGAGGGAGGAGAATGGTTTTAAAAGGAGTTTTGAAAAAATGGACTTATGGAAAAAGAGTTGATAAAATTGCAGATGAAAGATATGACACGTGACAAATTGTACAAATTATTTGGTATAAAGCGTGTAAAAAAATTAGTTGAACTAGAAAAATGGTTAGGTACTCGAAGCCAAATCAATTTAAATAAAGAAGAATTAATCGTTATCAATATCTTTCAAAAGATATTATTAAAGAATATTGAAAACTGGAATGAAAATGATTTATCCTTAGGTTTCATTGGTCCTATTATTAATATGGTTGACTTCAAAGTCCCTTACACCTTAAATTTTTTCACTCAACGTCCACTTAAAGGTGTTGTAGGTGATTATGAAATAGTAGGAAAACCTGATGGAATAATTGCTAGTGGAGAGGGCGAGCCAGAAACGCCTTATTTTAAGTTTCATGTCCCGATAGCTATCGGGAATAAAAAGGATATAGATAGTAGTGGTGACCCAGCAGGACAAAACTTAGCTGCAATGTTAATAGGACAAACCTTAAATAAAGATAATGAGTTTGTATATGGCTGTTATGTCGTTGGGCGATTTTGGTATTTCATGGTACTGAAAGGCAAAGAATTTGCGATTAGTAATCCCGATAGCTATCGGGATACTCTGCTGATGATGAGGAAATTTTAGAGATTGTAAAAATCCTAAAAGCCTTGCGGTCTATTTTGTTTAAAAAGCTGAATATTGAGGAAGTGTAAACTTCGAAAAGGTGTATTTTTAATCCCGATAGCTTCCAGTAGTCGGGAGGGAGGGAATTAGTCTTGATAGTTCTATTTGTCCTGTATATCAACAAGCAGACATCATATCAAGATAGAATTAAAAAAAATAATCGCTATTCAGCAGACTTCTTGCTGAATAGCGATAAAACATAAACTTATGGAGAAGGAATTGATTAAATTACAGATGAAGGATATGACGCGCCATAAATTATATAAATTATTTGATATCAAGCGGGTTCGTAAAATAGTTGAATTAGAAGAATGGCTGGAATGTAGTTCTACTATTGATTTAAAAAGTAATGAATTAGCCATCATTGAAACTTTTCAAAAAATACTAATAAAAAATATTGAGAGTTGGAATGAAAATGATTTATCCTTGGGTTTTATTGGTCCGATTATCAATATGATAGATTTTAAAATACCTTATCAATTGAATTTTTTCACACAACGTTCTATAAAAGGTATAGTTGGAAAGTATGAAATAGCTGGAAAACCAGACGGTATTATTGCAAGTGGAGAAGAAGAACCAGAGCGTCCTTTTTTTAAATTTCATGAGTACAAGCGAGAGGTAGATAGTAGTGGCGATCCGATTGGGCAAAATTTGGCAGCTATGCTTGTAGGACAAACGCTAAATGAGAATCAAGAAGTTGTTTATGGTTGTTATGTAATTGGTCGTAACTGGTATTTTATGGTACTAAAAGGAAAAGAGTATGCGATTAGTCGGGATTATTCCGCTACACAGCCTGATGATATTTTAGACATTGTAAAAATCCTAAAAGCCTTGCGGTCTATTTTGTTTAAGAAATTGAATATTGTAACTGATAACTGATAACTGATAACTGATAACTGGAATTTAAAAATAAATTATGGAATCACATACACTTCCCCCGATTACATCAAAGGATAGAGAACAGTATCACGCTTGGTGGCAGAGCCTTTCGGATAATTGGAAGATGGTCTTTAATCAAGTTATGTTTAACAAAGGCGAAATCACGGATGATCTAACCGATGAAGAACTACATGATATTTGGCATTCGCCTGCTTTTCGAATCGCTGGACCTAAAGCTGCTTTTCCAAATCTAAGCTTTGAAATAGGAGATTTAAGTGGTGTTAAGGATTTGCACCGTATTGAAACTTTAGTGGTAATTAATTCGGGTTTGACAAAAGTCACGGACTTGAAAAAAATGACAAATATAAAAGCACTGTTTCTCTACGAAAATAACATTAAACGCCTTAATGGTATTGAAAAATTAAAGAATTTAGTGGAAATACACTTTCACGAAAATCCAATTACCTCCCTTGAACCCCTTAAAGGTCTAACGGGATTAAAAAAAATAACAGCAAGG
Source organism: uncultured Saprospiraceae bacterium (assembly GCA_964385675.1). Lineage (GTDB taxonomy): Bacteria > Bacteroidota > Bacteroidia > Chitinophagales > Saprospiraceae > CAYLSF01. The sequence continues at coordinate 190 of CAYLSF010000162.1, read as the reverse complement.
GATTTAAAAATAAAATCCTTGAAAGGGATTGGTAAAAAACACGTCAAAAACTTAAAGGACTTTTACGTTTTACCTAAATGAACACCTACCTTTTAAAGAGGTCAATAAAATGCAAAATAAGATTGGGATTGAGTGTAAGAAAGTTTAATTTTTTAACGAAATTTAAATACAAAGCATCTGGTAAACTAAG
>CAYLSF010000161.1:0-9793 GCA_964385675.1 uncultured Saprospiraceae bacterium | reverse complement strand
CCAAAACATATTGCTATTTATATTGTATAAAGAACAGTTTTTACAAAAGTTTCTGACTTCTGATTTCTAAAAATTAAATAATGGCACTACAAGGAACCTATCAAAAGTACGTCTTACAATTTAAACAACCGAGTGGTACATCCAGAGGAATTTTACGGACTAAAACTTCTTGGCTGATTTTTTTAAAAGACACAGAAAATCCTACCATTACAGGAATAGGGGAGTGTGGAGTCTTAGCAGGACTAAGTGTGGATGATGTGCCAGAATATGAGACAGTATTAGCAAAGATTTGTAAAGACATTAATAATTATAAATATTGGCTAGATGAAGGGTTAAGAGCGTTTCCTTCGATTCATTTTGGGGTAGAGATGGCACTAAAAGATTTGGAAGCGAAAGGCACTAAAATTCTATTTCGGTCTGAATTTACAGAAAATGAAAAGTCAATACCGATTAATGGCTTAATTTGGATGGGGGAGCGGTCGTTTATGTTTGAGCAAATTAAAGCTAAACTAAAAGCAGGATTTACTTGTATTAAGTTAAAAATAGGAGCAATTGATTTTGAAGAGGAGTTGGGTTTATTAAAATATATCAGAAGTCAATTTGATGCTAGAACAATTGAATTACGGGTAGATGCGAATGGAGCATTTTCACCACAAGATGCGTTAGAAAAATTAAAGCGATTAGCACAGTATGATCTACATTCCATTGAACAACCTATCAAGCAACAACAATGGGATGCTATGACTTTATTGTGTGAACAAACACCGTTGCCTATTGCATTAGATGAAGAATTGATAGGTGTGTTTGATACCACTCAAAAAATAGCATTATTGGATACTATTCGCCCTCAATACTTGATTTTTAAACCCAGTTTTATTGGCGGATTTAAAGGAACACAAGAATGGATTGACTTATGTGCCACCCGTCAAATTCCATGGTGGATGACTTCTGCTTTAGAATCTAATATTGGATTAAATGCCATCGCACAATGGACGGCAACTTTAAATAATCCGATGCCGCAAGGACTAGGTACAGGACAGCTTTATACCAATAATATTGATTCACCATTAGATGTAGAAAATGGTGGTATTTATTACCGAAAAAGTAATAAGTGGAATTTAGACTTCACTCATAGTTTATGATACATTGGTCAATCTAATTTATTATTTCTTATCCTTTTCTTTTAAGTTATCATAGATAAATCCAATAAATCGGTTGGGCTTGATAAAGTTTTGACCATATTTCTCATCATAATCTTTGCTCAGATTCAAAGCTTTAATTTCTTCTAAAGTCTTTCCAGCTTTTACCTCCTTATTCACCCTATCTCTAATGATAGTCAACATATCTCTATAGGCCATTAATTCCGTCTTATTTGAAGCATCGCCATGTCCAGGAATAATTTTAGTCTCGCTATCTACTAACATTAATGCCGTATTGACCGCTTTAATAATACCATCAATGTTTCCTCCTGAACCCAAATCTATAAAAGGGTAACGACCATTAAAATAAACATCCCCCATGTGTAACACATTGGCTTTTGTAAAATACACAAAGGCATCACCATCTGTGTGTGCATGATGTACATGAAAAGCTAAAATATCTTCTCCATTAAAATGGAAGGAAATATCTTTCGTAAAAGTCACGACAGGTAAAGCAGCTTTAGGGGCAGCAGGTACTTTTCTACGAAAGGCTTTCATAAACTGCTCAGTACTCATCCGTTGGTGTACATTTTTATGGGCTACAATGATTGCTCCTTTATTCCCCATATTTTCATTGCCCCCAGTATGGTCTCCATGCCAATGCGTATTAAATACAAATTTGACGGGTTTATCACTTAATGTTTTAATCGTAGCTAATATTTTATCCGTTAAAGGAGCAAATTGATCATCTACCATAAATACCCCATCTTCTCCCACACAAACGCCTATATTTCCGCCTTGTCCTGTTAGCATATACACATTAGAATCCAATTGAGTGGGTATAATTTTTACTTCATCGGATTGAGCTAAAAGAAATTGATAATTAAAAAGCAAAGCAATTATCATAAAAAAAGTAACGCTGTTGTAATTTGATAGTCTCATAAGTGTAGTTTTATATGAAAGGATAAAGATATTACTATATATAGTAGTGTAATGTCTGCAATATATTAAGATTAAAAATATAAATTAGGAATAGAAAGTTGAATGTAAATCCAGAAAGTTGAAATTTCAATTCGCTATTGTTATTTTAGGATTTTAAAACGGAAACCAAAACTAAACAGGATTAAGAAGATAACAATAATCTTATTAATCTTTCTGATAAAGCCAATCATACATGACGAAAAATATATTTTTAGAAGAGGACTATCAAACCATCCTAAGACGAATTAATCAATTAACGCCTGAAAGCCAACGACAATGGGGAAAGATGAATGTTACCCAAATGCTTTGTCATACCGCTGATCAATTACGCTTAGCCATGGGGTTTATAGAAGTTAAAGACCAATCTAATTTCATTAGTCGCAACTTTACGAAATGGATGGCTTTAAGGATGGAAGCTCCAAAAGGAAAAGTAGAAACCCTAGAGGAAATTAATCAAGTAGAAGGAGGTGGAACCCCTTCAGTTTCCTTTGAAGATGATAAAATTAATCTCATCAAACTTTTAAATGCTTTTAAAGATAAAGAAGATACTTATGAATGGTCTCCACATCCATATTTTGGTAAACTCTCTAAAGAACAATGGGGACGCTTGGCTTATATGCACTTAACTCATCATTTGGAGCAGTTTGGGGTTTAGATATAAATAGAAGGCCCGTTTTATCAATTTAGCGAGTTATCAGTTTATTAATTCGAAAAGTATTAATGATAAAGTATTATTTTAATTACCGAAAAGTAAATTTTTCGGTAATTGAAATAACTAAAATTAATCTTATAAAATATTTTACATAAAAACTTTATACACTCTCATTCCTTTTAAAACTTTAAAGAACAGCATAAATAGATTTAATGTACACAATAAATGAAATTCGTGACAGGATAAGTGATACTAATACATATTTGCAAGAGGATTGTCAAAAAAATATATTTTTAATTAAATACTTGTTTAAAATTTTGATAATGTGTATTTTAAGGATTAAATAATAATCTATTTGTTTGTCGTTCAATAAATCAAATTTTATAAACGTTAATTCTACACTAAACTAATTATTTATGTTCCGCTTTTTCACATTGTTATTGATAAGCGTATTCATCTCCAGTTCTCTTTTTGCCATCAATGAAGAAGGTAGGAAAAAAGGTAGCAAGACTAAGAAAGCATACAAAGGATACGTGGTGACTATCAAAGGTGATACCCTTAAAGGTCAAATAGAAATGTTAAGTCCTTCCCTAAATGAGGTTAAAGTCAAATTAATTCAAGAAGGCAAAGAACCTATTCTTTATCGAGCTAAGGATGTTAATTCTTATTCCTTTTTAGTACCGAATTTTGATAAAAAGCAAAAACACTTTAAAGAACGTTGGATCAATTATGTAAAACGCAAAGTCAAAAGACCTCCTGTGCCTTTTGGACCTTCTGAAGTCTTAATGCAACAAGAAGTAAAAGGCAAACTCAATCTTTTCAACTATTTTATCGAAACACGCTCTCGAATGACTGATTATGATCATTTAGTCTTATTAGAGCAAGATAATGAACTGATTGAAATTAAGAAAAGTAACTATAAGAAGAAGTTGAAGAAAATTATGATGGATAGCCCAATAGTAGTCAGCAAAATTGGGAAAAAAGGTTATCGCTTTAAAAACATGAAAGAAATTGTTGAATTATATAATTATCATACAAGTCCTGTAAAAGAAAGTCTCCCTAGTATGACAATGCCATAGAATAGATTTCTATTACAGCACTTTATTAAACAGCCTTGTTCTAACGTGTTAGAACAGGGCTGTTTGTATTTACGTAAAATTGTTCTAAGATAGCTTTAACCCTTTAAAGTGACTCGTTCCCTAAATGACAGTCTTTAAACTAAAGAAAAGAGACCATTTTCTATAAATTCACGTTAATTATAGGAGAGTATATTAAATGTTAGGGAACACTAATAAAGCCTTTTTAGTCGATAGGCTTTGATTTGAAGCAACAATCAATCAAATCCACTATGAAGAATATTATCACCATCATTATAATCAGTATCACTTTTTTAACTGCTTGTCAGCAGGAAATTATGGTCGCAAAGCAAAGTTTTTTAGCGAATACGCCTTCCACAACTTCTACAGTTTCAGGTTTTGCACCGACAAGATCGGTTTTAGCAAAAAAATCTTTAGATAGAGTAATTTGTCAATATAAAGGTAAACATCAATCTAATTTTTTTAATTTAAAACAATGTGAGGAGTCTGCTGAAAGCTGTTACCATTATTTATTGGAAGAGAAAAAGGCTACAGATTTTACGATTATTAATTGGTTGTATGAGGGAATGGAGGTAGAGTTATCAGGGGAAGGAGTTTATCAATCCGCCTCGAAGGATAAAATCTATTTTGAATTAGATAAAAATATAGAATTGAGTGTTATTACTCGTTTTGATGGGTTGCAAAGTAATATTGGTGAAAAAGGTAAACAATATTTAGTTTTTTCAGCTTCTAGTCACTCTACTTCTACTCGTGTTCACTTTCTATTAGAAAGCTCTAAAATTAATGTTATCAATCCTAAATTAAAAGGACTTGCAAAGCATACAAAAGTGAAGGTTTCTGGCTATACTAAAGGTATACATTCTGTTTCAGGACATCAATATGTAGAGTTAATTTCTAATGTTAAAATAGAGTTGTAAAAGGTAGTATGGCATACCAATTTGAGATTTACCTGTGTCATTTTGGGAGTAAATTAATGTCACACCCACCCTACCCTATTTTTTTAAGAAAATGTTAAAGAAAAACTATTGACTTTAGATATTGATTCAAAAGTGTTAAGAAAATCACTAATATATTAGTTTTTTTTATATAAATAACTTAACTTGTAGTCACAATTTTACACAAATCGAATAAATGATGTATATTTGAGAAAAATTTTATTGTAGTTTCGATTTTCCCAAAACTTATCTGCTATTCTCATATCCTAGTATATAACTTATTGATTATAAACCAATACTAAGTTTGGTATTGTTTTAGTATAATTTATTAGTAGTAATCGCATTTCAATAAAATATCAGTCAAAAAAAAGGTTTAGAATTATGAAAAAACCTAATTATTACCACTACCTAATTTGTTTGTTTTGTATGACATTTTGTCTTACAACTCAAGGGCAGGTTTATGAACATATATTTGAAAATGAAACTAAAGGGTTGGAAGCACAAACATTCGTTTCTAGCGATGCTTTTGTAAATAACTTTGGAGAATTAACTAATAGCCAATACAGTGTTAAGAATGAAATCTTTACTGAAGAAGACTTGGTAAAACGTTTTTACTTCTCTAATGAAAAATTAATTGCTCAACGTAATTATACTGTAAATGGTAAATTGATTGATGATGAGGTTGGGGTAGCAATTTACGAGTATAAATATGATGACAAAGGAAATTTGATAAGTATTAGATATTTTGATAATGAAAAGAAATCGTTTCAGATGTCTTATGCAGGCCCTGCTGCTATTGAATATAAGTACGATGATAAAAATAACCGCACAGAGGTTACTTATTACAATGCTAAAAATGAATTATTAGATTTAGGTACAGCTATTATCAAATATGAGTATGATAAAGAAGGAAAATTAACTCAAGAAAAACACTATGACGCAGAAGAAAATCTATTGTCTGATATGGCACCTATCATTAAGTATATTTACAATAATGAAGGTGAATTAGTCAAACAAACTTTCCATAATGCAAAACATGAATTAGTTACGCGTTTTATGGATGATGATACCGAAGATATTGCTTATATTGCGTTTGAGTACGCTCAAAAAGAATTAAAGGCAAAACACTTTTATAACAAAGAGGGAGAATTGTTGGGTTCGGAGGAAAGTTCAGCCTTTTAAAGAAACTTGATTTTAAAGATTTGCGATTACTATAAAACTAAAATCCCCGGAGTTGAAAAACTTCGGGGATTTTTTTGATGTATCATTTCTTTAATCTATCAATTTAGTAATAAATCATGGTTTTAAGTTGTTAGTCATTTCGGAGTAGTAATTCCTGACTTCTTTAGTTAAAAAAGGATTGGATAATCTGCCTATTAACAGACAGATTATCAATCGCTGATCTTACTTTAAATCCCAAAATATACCCACAGAATACGAAGGAGCTGCTGCAATGATTTCGCCTTGAAAAGCAGAAGCATAGCTTGCTGAAAATCCAAAGCTTTTATTTATATAATAGGCAGCTTCAAAAGAGAAGCTGGAAAATTCTGTATTATTGGCAAATATACTGGTGCTGTTGACCGTACCTGCCGTTTCTCCATTTTTAAAAGATTCTACCACATCTAATCGCCCAATTAACCATAACTTACTTTCCATTAAACCGACGCCATACTCTACACCATATCTAAACTCTTCCGAAAAACCTTCTGTACGATTATTTATGCCTGCATATCCACTCACATAACTAGAAGTCTCGTCATCTAATTTAAATCCTGTTCCTGCATCAATACGCAACATTTGATTAAACTCTCCATCGCCTGTTTGTAGATTACCCTGTGTGCCACCACCAACTTGACCTGTCGGTAATCCTAATAAAAGCGTAGCAGAAATAGGGACTTTACTACCTGGTTGTGTTAAACCATATTTTATACTCAAATCAACATCTCCAATAGAGTTTAAGGCTTCGCCAGGAATTAAAACTTCATTAGTTGTTCCAGATACTAAGTTATTCATATAATTACGACTAAATAATGGGGCATATACAATTCCTGTTAATCTATTGGTAATCCCGTATTCACCATAAACAGCCGTATTAAAAATACCTGTGGTGACATTCGGATCAATTTTACCTTGGTCTGTATAATGTTGGTCAAATACTGTCCACCACTGAGATAATTTAAAATAACCTTTTCCTTTAGGTTGTGGCCACGGACCGCCTGCGTATATATTTGATGTTCCTATAAGTAGGATAAATAATAGTATGATAGGATTTTTCATGATATATTTTGCTATAAAATTGTTTTAAAAACTAATTACTAACCACTATCCCGATAGCTATCGGGAACTAGTCACTAAATCAATTAATCGTTCCATCACCAACCTTTACATTAAAAGGCTTACAGAAGTAAACAAGGTGACTATATTCTTGAAGCATGGTATTTGGAATATCATATTGGTGAGCACCCGAAAAGACTTCTACTTTTCCGATTTCATACGCTCCAGCTACAGAGTTTGGATTATTGGATAGATAAACATATAAACCTGGCAAGGCGGAAGATGCCTTATAGTTTTCATCAAAAGCTAAAACTAAATCTGCTCCATTTGCTGATAAGGTGAAATCACCTTCCAACTCATAAAAACTCGTTGGTGCAATAGTTCCTGTTCTATCGGTTGGTGCAGTGACTACTGTTGTGTTTCCAACTACAATGGTTAATTCGTCCGTAATATCATTTTCGCCATCATTATACGTTACTCGAAGAGTAGCAGAACCCTCCGCTAAAGCCTCTGCTAATCCGGTATTGCTAATATTAATGATGGAAGGGTCAGAACTTGACCATACCGCAGTCACCGTTTCTGGTTGACCGACATTATTGAGGTAGTTAAATTCAAATTGAAAGTTCGTATTAATCTCTATCGTATCAATTGGATTGGTAATACGAATAACAGGATCGACGGTATCAAATAGAATATCGTCTTTAATACAACTGGATAAGATTAGTGTGATAATCGTTGTTGTGAGTAATAAATTTTTCATTGTTTTGGTTGTTGAGACCGCTCTGTTAAGAGAGTAGAGAAGTCTATGTTCTCTATTCTCTCAACGAAGTGGTCTGTGCTAAATACTATGCTAAAGCTGGTTCTAACTCAGGTGCTAATGGAAAATCAATTGGTACTTGTGTGATACCGTGTAAAAAGTTAGTGATGATTTTATCACCAATTAATACCACGATGTCTATTAGATTTGCCTGCGTATAACCTGCTGCTAAAAGTGCTTCTGTGGTAGCAACGCTTGGTTTTCCTCTGTTGATTGTCGTATCTGCTACAAAGCGTGCTAAAGCGTCGAATTTTGCATTGAAAGACGCTGTACCACCACGAATTTCTAGAATTTGATCTGCTGTGAAACCATTCATTTTACCCAAAGCTGTGTGAGCCGATTGGCAATAACGACATTCGTTAATTTGACTAACTACTAAGTTTACAATCTCTTTTTCTTTTGCACGAAGCGTTGATTTACGGTTTTGTAATTGTAAATAGTCCCCTAAAGCCGTTTCGTTGTAGGCGAAAGTGGCATATAGATTTGGAACAAAACCTAATCCTTTTTGAAGGTTATCAAAAATCGCTTGATTATTTGTACTTACTTGATCTCTTGTTGGAACTGCAAATGTTGCCATGATTATTATTCTTTTAATATTTTATAAATTGTTGTTTTAATCGCTATTCAACTAACTTGATTGCCTTGTTGAATAATTACGATACAAAGATGCAGGACTTCAAGTAGGAAGGGTTAGGAGGAATTTCCCGTCAACTGGTACAAATTTCCTTTTAGGTGATTTTTATCGGAAAATTAATTGTATTTATATCAAAAAATGGTGTAAAGACTCATTTTAAGGCAATTTGCTTATATTCTTAATTTTTAAAATTAGTCTTATGCCTATTTTAATTAGACATTTACCGACCAACAAAGAGTTGATTTATATAGGAAGTGGATTTGGAATGTATCAATCTAAAAAACCAAATTGGTTTCTAGGTGATTTAGTTAGTGACACAGATGAAGGAAATAAAGCCGTAATCTATGCTTGTAATAAAGAGGGAAAAATCATTTTATTATATGCTGAAGATGTCAAGGTTATTAGCATTAATGGTATAAGACCTGATGAATTGATAGAATAACCTACCAATAATAAAACATAAAAGGCAGCCTTTCCGAAGAAAGGTTGCCTTATTGAATTTGACTAAATTCTATTTTGATAAAAAATCTGACTATAATTCAGATAAATATTTTTTCAACGTGTGAATATTTTCATCATAAGCAGATTGCTCTCCAATTTTTACACCTGATGTACTGCGTACAAATGGTTTGAATGGTAAATCTCTCATTGCAAAGAATTTATCGAAATTATCTGGTTGTAAAGTATCACCATTTAAACCAATTCCCCAAAAGTTCTTTTGGTAGGTTGCGATTTCATTCATTACTTTTTCACAATCTGCCGTTTCAGATGATTGAATTTTTCCAATATAAGCTTCTAGGGTATTGATATTTGCACCATAAGCTGCTGGAGAACCTATAGAAGCACCATAATTCACTACATAATATTGAAAAGGTAAATTTCTTTCTGTAAAAAATCTTAAGAAACCGTCTGGGGAAAAAGTTGTTCCATTTAACCCGATCCCCCAATTTTTAGATTGGTAGTCTTTCAATTGAGCAATCATATCTCTTGATGCTTTCACTTCTGCATTTCCAGGTAATGCTACTTTTGGTAGTGCCATAATCTTTAAAAATTTTAAATTGAATAATAGTGGTTTAAAGGAGTTGAAAAGTAAAACGCTGTTAATCAGAATTTACATGATTTCATTTTCCTTTTTTGGTTGGTACAAAGGTGAGATAAAGGCCGAAGAGATTCAAACCACTTATACTGTCACTTTCTAAGATTTAACTGGGTGATTAAATTATTAAAATAGGTAATTTTACCTATGTATTATGAAGCTATTACT
>CAYLSF010000160.1:0-9803 GCA_964385675.1 uncultured Saprospiraceae bacterium | reverse complement strand
CTATAAATTACTTTTTATTAAATATTAAAAATCAACAATAAAATAACTGTAAATCAATATTTTATGTCAAGATTTATACGATTGTTATTGACGGTTATTATCCTCAATTTCTTTTATATTATTAACAGCATCGCTCAACCCAATGCTGATTTTTCAGCAAGTATGACAAATGGTTGTGCACCACTTTTAGTTCAATTTCAAGATTTATCAACACCTGCTGCGGGAACAACTATATCTAGCTGGAGCTGGGATTTAGGCGGTACATCTAGTAGTACACAAACTCCAGGTAAAGTATTCACTAACGGCGGTCAATTTACGATTTGCCTAACGGTGACGGATAGTAATGGAGATACAGATACGGAATGTAAAACCAATTATATCAATGTCCTAGCCCCACCACAAGTCGCTTTAAATGGTACTCCCTTATCAGGGTGTACCCCCTTAAATGTCGGTTTTCAAGATATTTCTATCGCTGGAGATGGTAACATTACGACTTGGCAATGGGCATTTGGGGATGGTACGTTTTCTGCTGCACAAAACCCTTCTCATGTGTATGCTAATAGCGGAGCGTATAGTGTCACATTATCTGTAACAGATGACAATAATTGTAGTGATTTAATCACCATTAATGATTTAGTACAAGCTACAGAAGTTCCAATTGCAAATTTTTCTGCTGCTCAACAATCATTTTGTGATACGCCTTTTACCGTTATATTTAACGATTTATCTACTACAATAGGTAATCCAGTTTCTTACTTATACGATTTTGGAGATGGAAACACTTCTACCCTTCCCTCTCCTTCTCATACCTATACAACTTTTGGTAATTTTGATGTCACGCTTACTATTACTGATTTAATAACAGGTTGTTCTGATACAGAGGTCAAAACAAGTTTTATTAATATAGGTAGCAATTTAGAGTTTAGCTTTACACCAACTCAAGGATGTGCTGGTGTTTCTGTTGATTTTACCGATGATACGCCTGGTAGCACTTCTAATTGGATGTGGGATTTTGGAGATGGATTTACCTCTACCGATCAGAATCCAACTCATACCTATAATACACCAGGTTGTTATTTTGTGTCTTTAACGGCTACAGCAGATGGTTGTACTTCTACTAAAGTGGCTGCCAACTGCATACAAATTAATCCAATTCCTGTACCGAATTATACAAGTACCAACCTATTAGCTTGTGATATTCCACATACAGCATCTTTTAGTGGAACATCTAGTATAGCGGGTAGTACTTATGATTGGGATTTTGGAGATGGTAACACCTCTACCCAACAGAACCCTTCTCACACTTATACGTCCTTTGGTACATTCCCGATAAAACTAACGGTAACATCACCTCAAGGCTGTTCAGATGAAGTCATTTTAGATACCGTAAGAGTCCAAGCCGTTCAAGCCGATTTTTCAGGAGATACGATAAGTGGTTGTTCTCCGCTTATGGTAACTTTTCAAGATGCCTCTACTTCATTATTTCCAATTACTTCTTGGAATTGGCAGTTTTTAGGGGGTTCATTTTCAGCAGTATCCAATCTTGAAAATCCCGATATTACTTTTATTGACACGAATACTTATCAAGTTTCGCTTGTCGTAACTAATTCACAAGGTTGTATGGACAGCATTACACGAGATAATTATGTCGCTGTAGGTTTTCCTCCTAATGTTGATTTTACAACATCAGATACAATGACCTGTGTAGATACAGACGTTGTATTTGATAATTTTTCTGACACTTTTACAGATAGATGGGATTGGGATTTTGGAGATGGGGGAACATCTGTGGCAACTCATCCTACACACATGTATGAAGATACTGGAATTTACAATATTACTTTGGTAGCAACACACAATGGTTGTTCAAGTACATTAGAAAAACCTTTTTATGTAAATGTGCAAGGGCCCAAGGCAGAATTTGTTCATAATCGAATTTGTAACAATCCCTTCAATTTAGTTTTCAATAATCTAACTATTGATGCACATCGTTATCATTGGGATTTTGGAGTACCTTCTGTTACTAATGATACTTCCAATTTAGAAAATCCTACATTTACATTTCCAGATAGAGGAACGTATCAAGTCGTACTAACAGCATTTAATGATTCTTCTGGTTGTTCGCATGATTATATAGAAACTATCATTATAACAGATCCGATTTCTACGTTTAGTATTGAGCCTGACTCTGGCTGTGCTCCATTTACTTTGAATATTTTAAATAACTCAGTAGATGGAAATACTTATCAATGGAATATTCCTGGAGCAGATAATCCGACGCCATCAGGTTTTCAACCTATTGTTACATTCAGTAATGCTGGCATCTATGATGATTTTGAATTGATTGTAACCGATTTAAATGGCTGTAGAGATACCATCCAAATCATTGATACGGTTTATGTTTCTGATGTCTATCCCAATATTGGTATTAGTGATGTCGGAGCATGTATCGGCGAGGACATTAGTTTTACAGATAATTCAACTAACTTCTTAGGCACTATAAACGGATGGAAATGGGAGTTTGGCGATGGAGATAGTTCTTTGATTCAAAATCCAATGCATAATTATGATACCACGGGCTTATATTCCATTACACTAACAACTACCAATACATGGGGATGTACGAGGAGTTTGACACTCGCTGATACGATTAGTATTACTCGACCTATTGTTAATTTCGGAGTCAATGATACTTTATTTTGCACCGAACAAGATATTCAATTTACAGATTCTTCTACGGGATTCAATATCACCAGTTGGCTTTGGGATTTTGGGGATGGAAACACATCAACAGATCAAAATCCTATCTATCAATATACAATAGAAGGAAACTACACTATTTGTCTTACCGTAACAGATGGCAATGGCTGCATGAACACAAGTTGTCAAACGAATTTGGTAACTATTGAAAACCCTGTTGCTAACTTCTTTGCAGATACATTAATTGCATCTTGTCCTATCTTGACAGTTAACTTCACAGATAGTTCTACCAATGCAATATCATGGCAATGGGACTTTGGGGATGGTATTGGTACTTCTACCGTACAAAATCCAACCTATACTTATGTAAGAAGTGGAGAGTATGATATTACTTTAATTGTACAAAGCCCATCTGGTTGTTATGACACCATTACCAAAACAGAATATATTATTATTGATGGTCCTTATGGTGATTTTAATTATAGTATTATCAATGCTTGTCCAAATGAACCTATTCAATTTACAGCTAATGCTCAAAACACCTCTCAGTATATTTGGGATTTTGGAAATGGAGACTTTGTTATCAATAACTCAACCGATACAACAGATACTATCAATTATGCTTATACATCGGGAGGCTCATACTTACCAATTTTGATATTAATTGGCTCACAAGGTTGTCAAGAGATAATCGCTGGAGATAATATTATTACCGTAGATGATATTACAGTGGATATTATAGCGAGTGATACCGCTTTTTGTGATAGTGGAACAGTCACCTTACAGCCTGTACTGACTTCGTCCATTCCAATTGATTCTTTTGTCTGGACATTTAATGGAGCATTTCCTCCATCCAATGATACTACGGTCACCTTGAATTTAACAACACCCGGTGTTTATACTGTTACACTAACTGCATTTAACGCCTTCTGTCCTAATTTTCATACACAAGAAATTATAATAGGTGGAACGCCTACTGCAAATTTCTCAGCAACACCATTAATAGGATGTACCCCACAAGAAGTAAACTTTGTGAGTACTTCCAGTAGTAATTCGTTTCCTGGTGATACTGTTAATACTTGGAATTGGGATTTTGACTGGATGAATATGATAGATAGTGTAGCGAATCCTACTATTAGTTATCCAGATTCTGGTATCTATCAAGTCAGTCTGATAGTTAGTTCTACTCAGGGTTGCTCAGATACAATTACTAATCCTGTACAAGTTAATTTAACACCAACAGCTAATGCTGGTGCAGACGCAGTAGTTTGTTTAAATGGAGCAGTACAATTACAAGGTTCAGGTGGAGTTACTTACAGTTGGTCACCGTCAGCTACTTTAAGTTGTGATAACTGTGCTAATCCAATTGCCTCTCCTAATACAACAACTACCTATACACTTACAGTCACTTCCGCTGAAGGCTGTACGAATACAGATCAAGTCACGGTAACGGTATTACCTTTTCAAACACCGCAAGTTACAGTAACACCTGATACTACGATTTGTCAAGGTGATGTGATACAATTAATCGCAGGAGGAGGAACAAGTGTATTACAATATAGCTGGGATCAATCTAGAGCAGGATTAAGTTGTTATACCAATTGTAATAACCCTTTTGCTAGTCCAGACACTACAACCACTTATTTGGTCACCTTAACATCCATACAAGGATGTTCTGCAACAGACTCTGTAACCGTTTCTGTAATTGATGAAAGTCAGGACATTTTAGGACCTGACTTAACTATCTGTAAAGGCGATTCTATTCTCTTGAATCCAACGGTTGGAACAAATCACGTGTGGTCTCCAACTACAGGGCTAAGCTGTGTTTTCTGCTCTAATCCGTTTGCCTTCCCTGATGCAACAACTGATTATGTTGTTACAGCAACGACTGCCACAGGTTGTAATATTACAGATACTATCACTATAAATGTATTCAACCCCACTAGCGTCAATGCTGGAGCAGATTTGGGGACTTGTCAAGGCAATACCATTCAATTAAATGGAAGTGGTGTAGGAACTGTTACATGGACAGGGGATGCTTCCATTTCAGATCCTACTATTCTAAACCCGATGGTTACCCCAACAGGAGATACAGAATATATTCTAAGTATTACGAATGGCAATTGTACGGTTTCTGATACAGTTTCTGTTTTTCTAGTAACAGAAGCGACGATAAGTGCTGAAGATATTACCATCTGTAAAGGCGAAAGTGTACAATTAACAGTTGGAGGGTTTGCCCAATCTTATGAGTGGACACCAACCACTTCTTTGGATAATGCAAATATAAAAGAACCAATTGCCACACCTGATGATACAACTACATATACGGTAACGGGTTCTATTACAGGCTGTCCATCAGCTACTACGACCTTAACGGTAAATGTATTAGATGTAACCTCTGTTGTAGAAAATCCAATTCAGAATGTATTTGCAGGTAATCCAACGCCAATTCGATTAAGTCCATTGGCGGGTAATACAAATCTATCCTTTAGTTGGTCTCCAAATGTGGGATTAACTTGCGATGACTGTTATAACCCATTGGTTAATATTTCATTTGATACAACCTACGTTATCCAAATTATAGATAATGAGTTCGGCTGTGTGGGAACAGATTCTATTCAAATTAAAGTCGTTAATGACTGCACCGATAACTTAGTAGTCGTACCCAACGCATTCACACCTAATGGAGATGGTTTAAATGATAGGCTATATGTTAGAGGAAGTGCATTAACGGCGATTTCTATGTTTAGAATATACAGCAGAACAGGGGAACTCGTCTTTGAAACATCTGATATTAATGATGGTTGGGATGGCACTTTCAATGGAAAACAACTCAATACAGGTGTTTTTGTCTATTATGTAGATGCTCCTTGCCCACTTACGGGTAGCAGTATTCTGAAAAAAGGAAATGTCACTTTACTTCGATAATGTTGTTACTTTAGTGGTTAGTGGTTAGTTACTAGTAATTAGTTAGCTAACCACTAACCACTAATCACTAATCACTGACCACTAAATATGAAAAAAAATATAAACACAATAATTTGCTTATTAGTCTTAAGTGTAACTTGTCTTAAAGCACAGGATACACACTTTTCACAGTTTTATAATTCTCCCTTATCCCTAAATCCTGCTCTAACGGGTTTAATGACGGAAGATATTCGATTAGCAGCTCAATATAGAAGTCAATGGAGAAGTGTAACGACTCCGTATCAAACGGCTATGTTTTCTGTAGATGCTAATCTTTTTAGAGAAGAACTAGATGATGACTTTGTAGGGGTCGGGTTACTCTTAATGAATGATCAAGCTGGAGATTCTGAACTTAAAAATACACAAGCTCAAGTTTCTTTTTCTTACAATAAAACATTGAGCAGTTTAGCCAATCAATACCTTTCCGCAGGTTATCAAATCGGTTATGTTAATCAATCCATCAATTTTGGAAATCTCTTATTTGATAGCCAATTTGATGGAGAGAACCTAAATCCAAATATTCCTAGTGGAGAAAATCTAGGTCGTCAAAATATCAATTATTTAGATATGGCAGCAGGTTTAGCTTGGTTTTATGTGCCTGATGAAAAGACGAGTTTTTATCTAGGAGCATCCATCGCTCATTTTAATAGACCTAATTTAAGTTTTTTGGAAGGTGGAGAAAATCCGTTAGATATAAAATACATCGTACATGGAGGATTTGAATTTCCAATTACAGGTGGATTATCGCTTGTACCTCGATTTATTTTTATCAATCAAGGAGCTCATAATGAAACCAATGTTGGTGGGTTATTAAAATTCAGAGTCAACCCTGACTATGGCGATGACTATGGACAAACCGCATTTTACTTAGGAACCATGACCAGAATTGGAGATGCTCAAATTTTTATTGTCCGATTTGATTATAATCAGTTTGGTATCAGTGGTAGCTATGATTTCAATACATCTAATTTGGATATTGCTTCGCAATCTAATGGTGGATTTGAAATTGGCTTAACTTATCGTACCTGGTTCTACGGTACACCTACCAATAGAGGCCCTGTAGGATGTCCTACTTTTTAATGTGCCTAAGAAGCACAAAAAAGCCGATAACAATTAGTTATCGGCTTTTTTTTTATAATCAAAATTGATTGTCAATTACATTTCAAATACTAAGCTGTCAATTTCCTCTGCTCTTGATACGCATCAATTTTATTAAATGTATATCCTTTAGAAGAGAAATGCTCTAATACTTTTGGTAGGACATATTGTAATTTCTCTTTAGCCTTTTGGCTATCATGAAATACGATAATTGAACCTTTCTCTACATTATTCATCACATTACTCAAACACTGCTCGTTATTTATATTGGCATCAAAATCACCACTCATCACATCCCACATCACAATACGATAATGTCTTAATAAAAATTGTGCTTGCTTTGGCTTTAATCGACCATAAGGTGGGCGAAATAAATCTGTCTCAATCAATTTTGCACATTTCTTTACATTCAAAAAATAAGGTCTGTTTTCGGTCGTCCAACCATTCATATGATCGAAACTGTGATTACCAATGGAATGACCCGCATTTATTACATCTTGTAATAATTCAGGATGTGCTTTAATTTGGTTTCCTAGACAAAAGAAAGTGGCTTTAGCATCATATTGAGCTAATTGATCGAGTACCCAAGGTGTTACTTCAGGTGTAGGTCCATCATCAAATGTTAAGAAAAGTTGCTTTTCCTGTGTTTTCATTTTCCAAGTAAAGTTTGGAAATAAGTTTTGTATAAATTGTGGAGTTCTTACAAAGTACATATATTTAATATTTAAAGGCTTACAAATAAATCTAATTAGTGCTTATGGCTAAGACTCTGATTGGTTTTAATTGTAACAGTTTTTAGACTAAAATTTTATATCATTTTTGAATAACTTTTTCAAATGGATTAATGATTTTAATACTTTTGCAGTTTTACAACTAGTATTTACACTAACGAATGAACTAATGAATTAGTTGCGATAATATTATCATTTTAACATTCCTATTTTCCATTGAAAAAAATCGGAATAGAACTAATTTTAGCGTTTGACTGTTTAGTGTCTGAATTTCTTATTAATCAATAAGTTACATCATATAATTATACTTTTTAAACCATGCATCAAAAGGTAAGAGTAAGATTCGCACCTAGTCCAACAGGTCCACTTCATATTGGTGGTGTTCGTACTGCTTTATATAACTACCTGTTTGCCAAGCAAACAAATGGTACATTTATACTTAGAATAGAAGATACTGATAGAACTCGTTTTGTACCTGGAGCGGAGGAATACATTCTAAATACCTTGGAATGGTTAGGGTTAGAATTGGATGAAAGTGTAAAAATAGGAGGCGATTTTGGACCTTACCGACAATCAGAGCGAAAAGCATTGTATCTAAAATATGCTCAACAATTAATTGATACAGGAAACGCCTATTATGCCTTTGATACAGAAGAAGAACTAGCTGAAGCAAGAGAGGAAAATCCTACTTTCAAATATAATTTTGCGGTAAGAGATGAAATGAAAAATTCTCTTTCTCTTTCGGAAGAAGAGGTACAACGTAGAATAGATGCTGGTGAGCCTTATGTAATTAGAATCAAGATTCCTAGGAATGAAATGATTGTTTTTGAAGACTTGGTTCGTGGCGTTGTTCGATTTCATTCAGATGAACTTGATGATAAGGTGATGCTAAAAGCTGATGGTATGCCAACCTATCACTTAGCTAATATCGTTGATGATCACTTTATGGAAATTTCTCACGTAGTGAGAGGGGAAGAATGGCTGCCAAGTACACCGCTGCATGTGGTTTTATATAGAGCATTTGGATGGGAAGATACGATGCCTCAATTTGCTCACTTGCCATTAATACTCAAACCTAGTCCTGATAGTTACATCCATAAAAAAAGCATTGAGCCTTTGACAGATAAATTACATAAAGAATTTATCAATAAAAATGATGTGGATGAAAACTATCACAAGATAGCTAGAGATTTTATCCGCCAAACGCTTCAAGATAAGAATGGAATTTCGGCTAAACTAAAAGAGAAGAAGAAAGATAAACCTAATAAACTCTTATTGAAAAATTTCTTACGCTCCTCCATGTTCGGAAAATTAAGTAAGCGAGATGGCGATAGACTAGGGTTTCCGGTATTTCCGTTAGGATGGGAAAATCCTTCGAGCGGAGATAGTTTCAGAGGGTTTAATGATTTTGGGATTTTACCTGATGCCTTACTTAACTTTTTGGTCTTTCTAGGTTGGAATCCAGGTACAGAACAAGAGTTATTTACCATGGATGAACTCGTTAAATCTTTTAGTTTTGAGCGAGTGAGTAAGAGTGGTGCTAAGTTCAATTATGATAAATGCCGTTGGTTTAATCAACAATACATCATGAATATGGATGCTAAACAATTGCATAATATTATTCGTAATGTAATTGAAAAAAATGGGTATAAACCAACACAAAAACAATTGGAATTATTAGCTCAAATGTTCAGAGAAAGAACAGAATCTATCCATGATTTTTGGACAAATAGTGCATTTCTTTTTGAGGGAGTAAAAGGATATGACGAAAAGACAGCAAGAAAAAGATGGAAATCAGAGCGGTTGCCATTATTCCAACAATTGAATGAGGACTTAAAAAACTTATCTTCTTTTGATGCACAACACATCGAAAAGCAGATCAAAAGTTTTATGGAAGCCAATGAATTAGGATTTGGAGATGTACTGCCTATTTTGAGATTAGGCGTATCAGGCGTTACCAGAGGACCTTCCTTATTTGAAATAATGGAATTTTTAGGTATTGACGAAACACTCAAACGACTTACTAATGCTTATAATTATTTTGAGGCATTGTAAAAAATAAATTTCAAGAAATATTAGTAAAAACAATAATCATATTATGGCAAAAAAAGATAAGTCAAAAGACGAAGATAACTTAAAAGAGTTTAATATTGGTATTGATCAATTTGGGCAAATCAAGACTAATTTAGATATCGATAAACTTAATTCTTTCCTTAATGAGAACGTGGATGACAAGAAATTACGAGATCGTCCAAAAAATGATAAATAATTTTCATTCATGATAAATTGAACCTGTTATACTATTTG
>CAYLSF010000159.1:0-9832 GCA_964385675.1 uncultured Saprospiraceae bacterium | reverse complement strand
ATTTATAAATCCATTCTAATTCTTTAAATTTCACTAAAACGATTTAATCGATTGTCAAAAGTCGAAAAACTTTAAATATGTCCATCATTCGTCAGATCAAATTAGTAATAATTGTGCTTTTATGCACTATATTCATTATTCCAGCATCCATAGGGCAATCTACTGAAGATGATGCTATAGCAAAGCAAACACAAACGCAAAAGAAGCGTAAACGTAAGAAGGTTGACCCCAACCCTTCCAAGATTAAGAAGGCTTACCATGATATGACTCATAAATATAATGGGTACTTTAATGCGGAAGTAAAGTACAATGAGGCTATCAATAAGCTAGAAGATAAACATCAAGATAATTATAATAAAGTCCTTCCGATTTATAAATACATGGCAGTAGATGATGCTTCTTCTGTTAGCGGTGAATTAGACCAAACGATTAAAAAAACGTCTATTGCTATTAATCTTCATCGCATTAGTAAATGGTCAGATGATAGTTATATGTTGATGGGAAAAGCACTATTCGCTAAAAAGGAGTTTGAAAAAGCAGAAGAAGCATTTCAATACTTAATAGCAGAATACGATCCAAAAAAGTTGGCTAAAAAAGCTGCTAAAGGTAAGAAAAAGAAGAAGCGGAAAAAGGCAAATACGGGTTTGAAAAAATCTGACCGCAATAAGAAAGCCACTGAAAAGAAGAAGAAGAAAAAGGGGGGATTACGTAAAGTGAGACGCCCTCGTGATGCACAAGGCAATATCATTGTAAAACCAGAAACTGAAACCCCAGTAGAGGCACCTAAAAAGGAGGTAAAAACCATAAAAGCCGAAGAGGTAAAATCTGATGATAAGCAACCGAGCTATTTTATGAAACATCGTCCGATTCGTAAAGACGCAATGCTTTGGTTGGCTAAAACTAAAATTGAATTGGACAAATATGATGAAGCCTTGATCATAATCAGTCGATTAAAAAAAGATCCCGAATTTCATAAGTCATTAAAAAGTGAGTTGTACGCTACTGAAGCTTATGCTGCTATGAAACAAGAACGTTTTAAGGAAGTGACTCAACCCCTGGAACAAGCCATTGCTAATGCTAAAAAGAAAAAAGACCGTACTCGATATACTTACATTCTAGGGCAAATCTATCAACAAGAAGGACAAGGACAACAAGCTTACGCTCAATTTGAAAAAGTAGTAGATGACAAGCCAGCGTATGAAATGTATTTCAATGCCAAACTAAGCATTGCTAAAAATGCTTGGGCAAATGGAGATGGTTCATTAGATGAAGCAGAACGTACGTTGACAAAGATGTTGAAAGATGAGAAAAATGAAGAATACTTGGATCAAGTATATTTTGCATTAGCGGATGTAGAATTGAATCGTGAAAACAAAGCAATGGCAAAAGAATATCTAAAAAAATCAGTTTATCATGGCTCAGGTAATAAACCTCAACAAGCTGAAGCATACTTACTGTTGGCTGAATTACATTTTGAAGAGGAGATTTATACCAAAGCTAAATACTATTATGATAGTACATTAACTGTTTTGGATAAAAAGGATGAGCGTTATGCCACAGCTGAAAAATACAGTAAATCCTTAACGGATATTGCTAAAAATATAGAAACCATCACCTTACAAGATAGTTTATTAAAGATTATGGCAATGAGTGATGAAGATAAATTAGCATTAGCCATTAAAATTAAGAAGCAACAAGATGAACAGAAGAAAGCTAGGCAAAATGCTGCAAACGCAAGGGCTGTAAAGAAGGGTAAAAGAGGAACGGCTTCTCTCAAAAACTTTGGAGGAAGAAGCAATCTTAGACAAAACTCCGCTAATAGCATAGGAACTTGGTGGGCTTATGAAACAGATGATTTAAGAAAACGCAAACGGGCTTTTGAGAAAAAATGGGGAAATAGAGAATTGGCTGATAACTGGCGTCGCTCTAAAAATTCTGGTATTGGAGGCATAGACGAAACCATAGTAGAAAATAATTTTGATGCTTTTGAAATGACACAGGAAGAAGCAGAAACGCTTTTTAAAGGTATGAAAGTACCTCAAAATGATAAAGAAGTATTGGTGTCCAATGGTAAAATCATCGATGCGATGTCAGCTTTGGGGGTTTTATATAGAGAACGTTTACAAAATCGTCAAAAGTCGATCGAAATTTTAGAGGAATTGATGACTCGTTTTCCTGATAATAAGTACAAATTAGAAAGTGCTTATATGCTTTATGTACTCTTTAGTGACGTACCTAATATCAATAAAGCAAATTACTATAAAGACTTGGTCACAAAAGAAGGAAAAGACTCTAAGTATGCTAAAGTAATTGCAGATCCTGACTTCCTCAATAAAGCAAATGCCGAAGAGTTAAGTTTTGTAGAAACTTATGATAAGGCTTACGATGCTTTCAAAGCAGGAAATTACGCACAAGCATTAGATCTTCTTGAGGCTAAAGACAAGACACTAGAAAAGACGCATGAATTAAAGCCAAAATATGCTTTAATGATTGCTATGTGTGTAGGTAATAAAGAAGGAAAAGAGGCTTACAAAGTCGCTTTAAATGATTTAATAAAGACGTATCCAAAGTCTGAGGAAAAGAAAAAAGCAGTTGAAATCTTACGTTATCTAGGTGGCGGAACACCTGTAGCTGATAAGACTAAAGCGACTCGTAAAGTTAATACCCCTGTCAAAAAAGGCGTATTTGTAACCGACGATAATGGTTCTCACTTTTTCATTGCTACTTTTACACCCGATGCTATGACTAGAGATCAGATAAAAGCCGCTTTTTCGGATTTCAATAAAAAATACCATAAGCTACAACGTCTTCGAGCCAATGTAATCTATTTAGATTTGCAAACACCTGTGGCAATTGTGAAACGATTTAGAAATAGAAAAGAGGCGATGGCTTACCTCGATAGTATTAATTCAAAAATTGGAGAACTGACCAAGGGGGTTAAAAACTTGAATTTAAAACCAATGATTCTCGCTCAAAAAAATTACAGAACGATTCTTCGTAAGAAGAATATCAAAGAGTATGAAGCCTTTTTTGATGAAGTTTATAATCAATAATATGTAAAATTGTGAGCAATTTTTCTTATCAATTACTCACTTTAAAGCTACAAAGCTTACAAAAAACCTAGATATCAAATAATGATATCTAGGTTTTTATTTAAAAATCTCTTCATACCATATCCCCTAAAGTTTCATTACCTTCGCTCAAAATTGTCATCTTAAAATGAATTTAAAAGCTACCATTAAGTATCAATTATCACAAATCAGAAAGTCTTTATTATCCAACAATAATATTGGTTTACTATACTAGTATCAAAATATTTGGACGCCAAAGCCAAATACACAAGATGCTTTTTTAGAACATTATTTCCATCATTCTGCTACTGTAGCAATGATGGTTTCCAAAATGACCAGATTTGTAAGTTTGCCAAACGACATCGTTGGCAAGGTATCACCATCGAACCCCAAAAAAAAGCCTTTCAATCCCTTCAAGCTATTTATAAAAAGGATAAAGTAATCCCAATTAATGGTGCGATTGATTCCAAAAATCAAACTAGAAAGCTATATAAAGTAGCGTTTACAGATGCTCGTTGGGCAAGTGGGTTAAGTTCCTTTTTAAAAAAGCATTTAGAGGATAAAATAAAAGATGGCTACATTGAACGAAAAGCAAAGAAAACAGGCACTCCCCTACCCTCTAACACATCAAAATGGATTGATCATGACATTATTAATTGCTTAACTTTTGAGACCATTTTCAACCAACAAAAAGTCAATTCCATTGATTTATTACAAGTAGATACCGAAGGATTTGATTTTGAAATCGTTAAACGGTTTCCACTCCATACATTTCAACATAAAGTCATTATTTTTGAAAGTGAAAATTTATCTCCATCAGATTTAAACGATTGTAAAAAACTATTACAGCAATACAACTACCAATTCAAAAATTTTGGAGGCGATACGTTAGCGTATTTGTAATAGAATCATCATTCTCTAAAACGAATTCAATGGATCGTTAAATTTAATCCCTATGATTATCGACTGTCATCTCAATAATCAATTATCAACTGTCTTACCCTTTAAAATTAAAAATTAACAGTTAACAGTTAAAGACTTCTCCATTACATAATCCAATTGAGAATCATTTCCCAATTGAAAAATATGTGTACCTACAGATTTAAACCCCATTCTGGTGTAAAATCCAATCGCATTTTCATTTTTTGACCATACCCCCAACCAAATATGTGTCTTGTGCATATCGCTTGCGACTTGCTCTACAAATTGTATCATCTGTCTTCCAAATCCTAAACCCTGAGTGGCTTGAGTCAAATAGATACGTTCTATTTCCAAATGTGTATCTGGTTGTTGTTCTGTTTGAGTATCATATTCATTAATCTTAACATACCCAACCGCCGTATTATCATCAAATGCTAAATAGAAAGTACTATGCGGGTTTTGTAATTCATTCGCTAATTGCTCTTCATTAAAAGATTTCTTCAAATAAGGAATAAAGTTTTCCGGCTTATTATGATGTTCATAAGTCGCTCTAAAAGTTTGAATAGCAATAGATTGTAATATTGCTAGATGACTTGAATCACACTTTATAAAAGATAACGTTTTCATCATTTCTATTTAAAATTAGTAACTCACCTACATTGTATTATTTTGAAAGGATAGCCGTACAAATTATCGTACAAAGTTATGATTTTAACTAAATAAGTAGGTATAACACCTTACCTTTGTAGCAAATTCACAGATATATTCACATAATTAATTGTCAATAAGACACTTAGAAGTCTTAATTCTCAAAATTTCATTATTTATGGATCAGTCCACTTTGTTGACTAGAGATCAAATTGATGTTTCTCTTAGTCAATGGCGAACGTCAGAAAAAATGGCACTCGAACTCTTACAAATTGTTGGTGCTTTACGATTTGATAAATCTATTGAATTGGTATTTTTTAGAAGAGATATTTATGATGCTCGTCCAAGCACGGTATTAAATTTCCATCTATTAGGTCAAAAGTATGGCATCAAATCTTTAGACATAGAGATTACTCTACATATTGCTAAAGCCATTCAGTCTATTTCTAATTTACCACCTTGTCGTTTAGACATTGGAAAATTGAATATGGAATGGACAAATGAACCTACTCCGTTTGAAACCATCCAAGATTTTGTTATCACAAAATTAAGTCATTTCATTGGACAAACACCAATAAATGAGGCAGCAAAAGATGTCATCTTATATGGTTTTGGTAGAATTGGTCGATTAGTAGCTCGAAGGATTGTGGAACTTACAGGCAAAGGTGAGCAACTGAGACTGAAAGCTATTGTTATTCGTCCAAAACTCAAAGATAGATATGAAGAAGCAACAAAACGTGCGGCTTTACTTCAATCAGATTCGGTACATGGTGATTTCCATGGAACTATTGTGGTAGAAAAAGAAGGAAACGAATTAGTTATCAATGGAAATCGAGTACAATTGATTTATACAAAACAACCTACGGATATTGACTATACACAATACGGCATTCAAAACGCCCTAGTCATTGATAATACAGGCGTGTGGAGAGATAGAGATGGATTAAGTTTACATCTACGCCCAGGTGTTGCTCAAGTCATGCTTACTGCTCCAGGAAAAGGTAACTTACCAAATGTGGTTTATGGTGTTAATCATCAAGATTTTGATTTTAACAAAGAAGCCGTTTTTACGGCTGCTTCTTGTACCACGAATGCTATTGTACCTGTATTAGGTGTTATGGAAGAGAAATTTGGTATTACTAGTGGTCACGTAGAAACCATTCATGCGTACACCAATGACCAAAATCTTTTGGATAATTTCCATAAAAAACCAAGAAGAGGTAGAGGTGCACCTATCAATATGGTGTTAACGACGACAGGAGCAGCAAAAGCAGTCGCAACCGTTATCCCTAAATTAGCAGGAAAACTGACGGGAAATGCCATTCGTGTTCCTACCCCCAATGTATCTATGGCCATCTTAAAATTGTCTTTAAAGTCAACGACGAATAAAGCAGAGCTCAATGACTTATTAAAGGATATTGCCCTTCATGGTGATTTAGTAGAACAAGTACATTACTCTGATTCGACAGAATATGTTTCGAGCAATGCCATTGGTATGACAAGTACCTCCGTAGTCGATGCACCATCTACAATTGTTTCGGCGGATGGTAAAAATGCCATTATTTATCTTTGGTATGATAACGAATATGGCTATACTTGTCAAGTCGTTCGATTAGCTAAACATGCTGCTAAGGTTAGACGATTTGTTTATTATTAGGTCTTTTAGGGGTTAGTGGTCAGTGATTAGTGGCTAGTAATTCATAGCCTCTTAATCACTGACCACTAATCACCAATCACTAAAAAAATGAACCTACAACAACACATTAAACAGACCATAAAAGATGTACCTAACTTCCCAAAAGAAGGAATCCTCTTTAAAGATATTACACCACTATTTTTGGATGCAGATTTATCGAAAGCTATTGCTTTAGCTCTTACAACACAAGCTAAATCTTTGGGGCTTACCACTATTTGTGGTATCGAAAGTAGAGGTTTTTTATTTGGAGCCATGATTGCTCAAAACTTGGGTTTACCTTTTGTTTTGATTCGTAAGAAAGGGAAACTACCTCGCAAAACAATTGAGACTTCTTATGCTTTAGAATATGGTACAGCCACCATTGAAATACATGAAGAGGACTTACTTCCAAATAGTAGAGTTTTAATACATGATGATTTATTGGCAACAGGCGGTACAGCATTAGCAGCGGCAGATTTAATCCATAAAGCAGGTAGTCAAGTTGTAGGGTTTTCATTTTTGGTAGAATTGAATTTTTTAAAAGGTCGGGAAAAGTTAAACGATATTACCAATAACATTTTTAACTTGGTGGAATATTAAAATATACGGTGAACGGTTGACGGTGAACGGTCGGTAACTTCGTTCCCTTGACGGTAAATTTTTATTATAAAATTGCTTTGCAATTTCACCTTGTCTGCCGACAGGCAGGCGTCAACCCTTCACCGTTTATCGTTCACCATTATGCAAAACAACACGTTTGAAATTGCGAGTTTAATCGCTGTCATTATAGGCGTATTATTGGGTGTTTTTTTACCAGAAGGGGCCGTTTATATTGCTTTTTTAGGTAAGATATTTTTAGCCTTGCTCAAAATGCTCATTTTGCCGATTATCATTCTTTCCTTGTTTCTAGCTGTAGGTAAAATTTCTTCTGCTCAAAATCTCAAATCTATTGGGTTCAAAACCATTGGATATTATTTTTCTACGAGTGCATTGGCTGTAATGACGGGACTAATCGTCGCTAATATTTTCATTTTTAAAGAAACTGCGGAAAGTATTGCCATTGATAAAGTGAATACGGAAATCAACTTAGTTGAGCGTATTTTTTCTACCAATATTTTCAACTCTTTAGCAGAAGGGGAGATTTTGCATATTGTAGTCTTTATTATTTTATTTAGTATTGCCTTTACCACTTTAGAAACGGCTAAACGAGCACCTGTTATAAAGGTATCGGAAAGTCTATTTGAAGTAGTAATGAAGTTACTAGAATGGATTTTAAAACTCGCACCTATCGGTATTTTAAGTTTAGTATGGACAACCGTTTCTGGATTTAATGCGGATACCTTTAGTTCATTGACCAATTTCTT
This sequence comes from uncultured Saprospiraceae bacterium, assembly GCA_964385675.1. Lineage (GTDB taxonomy): Bacteria > Bacteroidota > Bacteroidia > Chitinophagales > Saprospiraceae > CAYLSF01. Next base: position 2,153 of record CAYLSF010000159.1, on the reverse strand, counting down.
TATTGCTACTTCTATTGCTATTACTATACATGCTTGTGTAACCTTGCCTTTGGTTGGTAGATTAGTCGGAAAATTTAACCCTATTGAGTATTTCTGGAAAGTCAAACAAGCCGTAGTTGTTGCATTTGCAACGGCTTCAAGTGCAGCTACCATTCCTGTCTCCACCAAAGTCGTAGAAGCGTCAGGAGCGTCTAAAGAAGTTTCCCGATTTGTTATTCCGATTGGGGCTACATTGAATATGGATGGCTCTGCTTTATATCAAGCTCTTTTAGCTATGTTGTTTGTGGTGTTATCAGGTACCGATATTTCTTTGGGTGGTCAGTTCCTAATTTTTGTATTAATCCTATTATCCTCTGCGGGTACGGCGGGGATTCCGTCTGGTGGAATTGTAATGATGACCATGGTCATTAATACATTAGGTATTGAGAATCCTGATTATTATTTAGGGCTTTATATTATGGTTGATAGGTTTTGGGATTATTTAACGACTGCTGTGAATGTATGGGGAGATTTAATTGGTGCAAAAACGGTGGATGGACTGGTTAAGTGAGAATTATATGATAACCAAACTACGTTCAAATGTTAATACTGACCACTTTTGGAATTTGAAATTCTAAAATCGTATCTTTGCAATCGAAAGCAACTTTTCAATATTAGGGTTGTTTTATTGATAAACAGAAATTGAACTATGGAATTTTTAGCAATATTTAGCATTATCGCTGTTGTATTTGGATTGTCATTTGTAATGATAAATATACGTCAAATCGTAACGGGTCAAGAGTTTAGAGGAACTTGTGCGACAAATAATCCGATGCTTAAAAAAGAAATTGGGGAATGTACGGTTTGTGGTCGCAAATCTGGGGAAGAATGTCAAATGCCTGAGGTGAAAGCATAAGTAAGATTAATAAGAATTACAGGATAATTGTCCTTTTATGACATATAAAAAACCTACTGAATTCATCATTCGGTAGGTTTTTTACGTTTAATGGCAGAGAAAGTAATTGATAAATATTAAAACTCAAGTACTATGAAAAATTTATGGTTCTTTTTAATTGGTATTGGTATCATGATTAGTGGTTGTGGAGATGATACAGAAAATAATACAAATGACGCACCTTATGCTGTCGATATCATTATTTCAAACCCAACAGCTAACGCTTCTATTAATGCCAACGAATCACAAAATATTAGTGTCTCTTTTACAAGTGAAGGCATTATTCATAACATCAAAATAGAGTTTCAAAATATGGATACACAGATTACAGAGGTTTTATTTGATGAACATGTACATCAGCAACAAACTTTTGCTTATCAAAATGTAAAAACTTTTGAAACCGCAGGACGATATAAAATGATTGTGACTACTACGAATATGGAAGAGACAGAGTCTTTGAAAGAAGAAATTGAATTTGAGGTCCTTTAAATTTAAGAAGAGTGTAAAACTACAAAAGGCAGATTTATATAATTACAAATCTGCCTTTTATAGTTGTAATCAAGTACTTACTTCATATTTTCTAACTGCTTTTCGATTCGTTGCTTTACGTTTTTTAAAATGCACAAAATGCTAGTTAAATCCTCCTGTGTCGCATCATACGCTAAACTTGCTGCATATTCATTTCCTTTTAATATAATAAAAAACCAAAGTCGCCCTATTACATAAACGCCATATAATGGATCATGGATACCTTTCGCCTCATTATATTTTTGTGCTGCTACCATACTTACTAACAATTGTCCTTGTGGATCTGTACTTTGATTAGGTTCTGGTTTGTATTCATGTAACGTAAAGAAAGGTACTTTGGGAATTTGCTTACCTGTAGCCACCAAAAAATCTACATTCCCAGAAATAGTTGTACCATCATCTAGCTTAATAGATAAAGTTTGTTCCAAAAATGAATTAAATTTATCCGTATCGTACTTCACTAATCGCATCAAAGGTCCAATAAAATAAAATTTAAGGGCAGCTTCATTCCAATATTTTACTTTTGATATTAAATGCTCTTTTAATTCTTCTAAATCAGATTTTTCATCTTCAGTTAAAATACATTTTGAACTTAGCCAATCCTCCAAAAATGATTTATCTTTTGATGGTTGAATCCCAAAAAAATCCTCTACTTCTTGCGTTTTCCAATATTTAAATGACTTTTTATAAT
>CAYLSF010000158.1:0-9846 GCA_964385675.1 uncultured Saprospiraceae bacterium | reverse complement strand
CCTAACCTTTGGATCATAGATAATGCCATTGCCAACTTAGCTGAGGCTTTACCCTATTTACCGAAACAACCGAATTGGCATATTTTAGCTACTTCCAGAGAAAAAATTGAAAACTTTCACGAAAAGTCATTAGACTTTCTAGCAGAAGAAGATGCCATATTACTCTTTAAAAAACATTGCACCTTAATAAAAGACGAAGCAGCGATAAAAGCCATTTTAAAGACCATTGATTATCATACCTTAACTATAGAAATATTAGCTAAAACGGCTCAAAGACGTAGAACAGATCCGATAAAACTACAAAACGCCATAGTAAATGACCTTAAAGCCCAAGTTTACGTACGGCATAATGCCAATAAAATTGAGCGAGTGACTAGCTATTTATTATCTATTTTTGATTGTTCTGATTTTATGGAGGTAGAAAACAGCAATCAAAAATGGCTACTTCAACAATTTGCTGCGATACCGTCAGAATATCATAACTATGATTTTTTACAACAACTTATTTTCGATGCAGAAAATCCCGATGCCGAAAAATTAGAAGATTTTCCAATACTACTGACGGAACTCTATGAAAAAGGTTGGATATTATACAACACAGATACCGATCAATATAAAATGCATCGTATCATTCAGGAGGTCATTCAGCAAAAATTAGCTCCTTCTGTAGAAGACATTTTGCCTTTAATTCATAATGTAGCAACTTTACTTTCAATAGATCAGACTAAAGATAATCCTATTGATAAATTTCAATGGATTCCGTATGGGCAGTCGATTATTCATATATTTGAAAAAACCAAGGATCCTGATTTTAATCGATTACAAAATAACTTAGCTTTAGTCCTTCAAAACCTCGGCGAGTTTGAAAACGCTAAAGTCCTTTTACAAAAAGCCTTGAAATCAGCAGAAAACAATTTTGGTAAAAACCATCCCACTACCGCTACTCGTTATTCCAATTTAGCGACTGTCCTTCAAGACCTCGGTGAGTTTGAAAATGCTAAAATCCTTTTTCAAAAAGCCTTGAAATCTGATGAAAGTAATTTTGGCAAAAACCATCCGAATACCGCTATGAGTTATTCCAATTTAGCTTTAGTTCTTCAAGACCTCGGCGAGTTTGAAAACGCTAAAGTCCTTTTACAAAAAGCCTTGAAATCTGATAAAAGCAATTTTGACGAAAACCATCCGAATACCGCTACAAGTTATTCCAATTTAGCTTTAGTCCTTCAAGACCTTGGCGAGTTTGAAAACGCTAAAGTCCTTTCACAAAAAGCCTTGAAATCTGATGAAAGTAATTTTGGCGAAAACCATCCAAATACCGCTATGAGTTATTCCAATTTAGCAACTGTCCTTAAAGACCTCGGCGAGTTTGAAAACGCTATTCTTTTATCTTTTAAAGCCTATCAAATTTATAGTTCTCATTTAGGCAATAAGCATCCAAATACCCAAATAGTTTTAGGGGTGTTCAATAGTATTGCAGAGGAAATGCTAGAAAAAGGCTGGACAAAAGCAGAACTTGATAAATTACTTGGTATTTCAAGAGATTAGAGTTCAAAACATTCAAAAACAAAAACGTGTTATATTTCGACAACCTACAAAGGATATTCAATTGTCAAATTATCCGCTTATAATATTGATGGCGATTTATTATCTTTGTCAGAGTAGGTCATAAGGGATAGGTTATAAGGGATAAGTATTTTTGGAGACCTACTATTTACAATACTTTTTATATGGAAACGAAACACGTTAGTAAGAATAATAAAGAAGTGATTAAAGAGGTGTTGAGCATTTTTTCCTCTTATTTGGAAAATAATCGGTTGCGAAGAACGCCTGAGCGGTTTGCGATATTGGAGGAAATCTATAAAAGAACGGATCACTTTGATGCGGAAGCCCTTTATATTCACATGAAGCAAGAGAACTATCGGGTCAGTCGGGCTACGGTTTATAATACATTAGAGTTGTTGGTCTCTTGTGATTTGGTGACGAAACATCAGTTTGGTAAAAACCTCGCTCAATACGAAAAATCGTATGGCTATAAGCAGCACGATCACCTCATCTGTATTGACTGTGGTAAGGTCTTGGAATTTTGTGATCCCCGCATCCAACAAATCAAAAGTATGATGGGCGAAATCCTTGAATTTGAAGTCACACATCACTCCCTTAATTTATATGGATTGTGTCAATTGGCAAAAGGCGGCTGCGAGCGGAGCAAAGAAAAGTAGTGGTATTCGCCATAATAATGTCAATTCCTATTCATTCCTTCTTACTTTTTCAATTTTTATATTGGACTGGCTTGAATGTTGTTGCTTTTGAAATTACCCCCTAGCCTCCTATCCCGTACAGTAGTCGGGAGGGAACTAATATTCGGAATTCCCCCTTTTAGGGGGCTAGGGGGTAAAAAAATCTGATAGTCAACTTATTATCTTCAACCATAGTCTAAAAAACAGATATTGCTTACGTCATGTAATGGTGTTGACCAAATGCTATTTTATGATTATGGATTGGGATGATTTGCCAAATTAATTGCTTTTATTATGGTCTTTTCGTTTACTCCTCATGGTCAAACACAAGTTTTAAAGGTATCCAACATTAGTGTACCACAACACAATAGAAATATTTTAGGCAGGGTAGAACGTCTTATTGAAGACGGAGCTAAAGAGTTTATAGTCGATTTAAGTGACATTGATTTTATCAATAGCACGGGATTATCCTTCTTGGTTTCTGTTCTCACCAAAACTCGAAATATTGGTGGCGAAACGTCTCTCCTCCATGTTTCGGAGCAAGTTTCTAAACTTCTTGTTATTACTAAATTACAGTCTTTTTTTAATATTTATGAGAATTTACAGGACGTTACTGTTGTCGGGGAGAAGGCTGGTTAATCGAAAATCTAAGTTTACGAAACTTTGGAAGTTTCGTAAACTTTACATTAATACCGTTCCTTCCCTGTACGAATAATTCTAAACCAAACCGCTCGAAGCAATATCATACCATGATTCCAAAGATTTGGGAGGACACCATAGTGTTTTTGAAGGATGGCAAATCGATCTTTTAGGGATTGTTGGTGTCGTTGTTTGGATACGCCTCCGACTAGAAATTCGGCTATAATTGTATCCGTAAATACATTAGAACGACTTTTTTTCAAACATTCAATCACCCAATCAATATCGGCAGCTAAGTTATCCATCATGTAGGGTGGACAAATAGTTCGTCTAGGAATAAAGGCTTGATGGCAAACGACCATCCCTTTTTGAAGGCTTTTCCAATTGAGATTCTTAGGTAATTGACGGGTAGTGATTTCACTTCGTGTACCAATCGGTTGTCTAGCGTCATCGACCATCATCACTTCTCCATACAATATATCGGTATCTGTTTTGCATTTTGAAAATATTATATCCAAAGTATCTTTGGCATAGAGTCGATCTCCTGCATTTAGAAATAAGACAAAATCTCCCGTTGCGTGTTGCATGCCTTTATTCATCGCATCGTACAACCCTTTATCGGGTTCACTTTTCCAAAAATCAATATTTGGCTCGTATTTTTTTATCAAATCAAGCGTTCCGTCTTTAGAAGCTCCATCAATGATGACATATTCAATAGCAGGATAAGTTTGTTTTAAAACCGATTGAATCGTTCCTTCCAATTCTGCCTCCCCGTTATAGACGACTGTGATAATACTAATTGTTGGTTGCATAGGTTATTGAATTCCAAATGACTATTTTCAAAGATTTCAGTTGCAAAAATACAAGCGTTGTCGGTATTAATTTTATTTTTGTGCATTAAGTTTAATTTTGGAGTTTAAACAATTCCAAATTACAATTTCCAACTATATTACCACAAGTTTATTTTAAGATTTGGAAATTGAACATTGAAATTTCAAACCATGATAGATAGCAAATTTTGGATGCAGCATTTAGGAGCAGTTTTTATTATGCTAATTGCTGCATTTGTTTATTTCTCGCCTGCCTTACAAGGCAAAGTATTAAATCAATCGGATAACATTCAGGCAAAAGGGGCTCAGGCTGAACTAAAGGAATATAGAGCTCAGGGCGATAATCCGCTATGGACAAATTCTATGTTTGCAGGGATGCCAGCTTACCAAATTAGTTCAAGTGCTAAAGGGAACTATACTCGTCATATTTACAATACCTTGATGTTGGGTCAGGGAGTTACCGCACCACATACTTCTACATTTTTAATGATGTTGATGGGCTATTTAATGCTGGTATTAATCGGTGTAGATTGGCGAATTGCCTTAGTTGGAGGTATCGCACATGGTCTGGCATCGAATCATATTATACTCATAGAAGCAGGGCATTCTACCAAGGTCATCACGTTAGCGTATTTGCCATTGTATATTGCAGGGGCATGGTTAGCATTTAGAGGTAAACTGCTCTCAGGAGCAGCACTTCTAGGTTTATCTATGGCTTGTCAAACCATTGCCGGCCATGTTCAAATTACCTATTATTTGGGGATGATTATTGGTTTATATGTCATTTTTGAAGGTGTGAAAGCAGTTCAAGGAGGAACACTTCTAAACTTTGCAAAAGCATTGGGCGTAATTGCTGCACTTTCATTGGTTGGTGTAGCTACAAATACGGCTAAACTCTGGACAACATATGAATATGCGGACGAAAGTCAACGGGGTAAATCTGATTTAACACCAAGAGATTCAACGGAATTAGCTAAGAGTGAAGAGGGTTTAACGAAAGATTATGCATTTAGTTGGAGTTATGGCATTAGTGAAACGATGAATCTATTGATTCCTAATTTCAAAGGAGGAAGTAGTCGTGAAAATTTTGTAGTAGAAGTCGTGAATGGAAGAGGAGTCAATAGAAGTGATACAGAATCATCTGCTGTATTTCGTAAATACCAAAGCGATCCGAGTGCTAATTCTATTTTACAAAAACTATCAGGGTATTGGGGCGATCAGCCTTTTACAGAGGGTCCTTTTTATTTTGGAGCTGTAATCTGTTTATTATTTGTACTAGGATTAATATTAGTAGAAGGACATATGAAATGGTGGGCAATCACCAGTTTTATATTTGTCTTAATGATTTCGTGGGGTCGCAACTTTTTTATCAATGATATTTTCTTTGACTATGTACCAATGTTTAATAAATTCCGCTCCGTTTCTATGATCTTAGATGTTGGGTATGTCATTGTGATTTTAATGGTAGGATTGGGATTAAAAGAATTATCTATCAAAGGAAAATCCATCGAAGAAAAAACTAAAGCGGTATTAACATCAGGTGCGATTGTAGGCGGATTATGTGTTTTGAGTATTTTAGCTGCTTGGACGGTTATGGGCTTTACACGTCCTAATGATTTTCAAGGTATTGATTTAAGTAAATATCCCGACTTATTAGCAGCATTAATGGCTGATAGACAATCCTTATTGGTTTCAGATGCCTTACGGTCTTTATTTTTTGTAGTTCTAGCAACGGGTGTGTTATGGGCATTTACCACTCGAAAAATCAAGTGGATTTATGCCTTAGTTGCTGTTGGCTTATTATCTACTATTGACTTATGGCAAGTAGATAGACGCTATGCGAGTAATGATGATTTTCAAGAAAAAAGAGTGCAACAACAAATGGTGTCGCCTAGACCTGTTGATTTAAAAATAGAAGGAACCAAACAGCAAGATCCACACTTTAGAGTATTGGATATTTCAAGAGGTCGAAATCCGTATGAAGATGCCATACCTTCTTATTTCCACTCTAGCTTAGGTGGTTATAGTGCTGCTAAAATGATGCTGTATCAAGATTTTATGGATAGATATATTCATGTGGGTAATCTTACAGCTAATATGGCAAGACTTTATCCATTATTGGGTATGCTCAATACCAAATATATCATTATCAATAATCAAGGTACACCGATGGATTTCCCAAATCCAAACGCTATGGGGAATGCGTGGTTTGTAAATAGCTATGATATCGTAGAAAATGCAGACCAAGAAATGGAAGCATTAGCGTCTCTGCCTGTTGCAACTAAAGCCGTAGTTCAACAAAAATATGCAGCCTATTTAGAAGGATTAACTCCTCCAGATTCTGCTGCTACGGCTAGTGTTCGATTAACTGAATATCACCCTGATCGCATGGTCTATTCTTACAATGCAAGTAGTGATAGGTTATTGATGTTTTCTGAAGTGTATTATCCGCCAGAAAAAGGATGGAATATTTATATCAATGGTGAAAAACAACCTCCTTTCATCAAAGCCAATTATTTATTACGAGCAATGAAAGTGCCTGCGGGTTCGGGTACTATCGAAATGAAATTTGAACCTCGTGCATGGTACACAGGTGTTACTGTTAATCGTATCAGTTCTGCTATCATTTTACTCGCCTTCTTTGCTATGCTTTACTTCTTCTACACCAACTATCAACCTTCTGAAGCAGAGGAAATTGATGATCCTGTAGAAAAAGCTAAAAAAGTTACACCAACAAAGAGTAAGCGTAATGTTAAAAAGCCTAAGAAGCGAAAAAAGAAATGATAAATAGTTAGTTATCGGTTATTGGTTATCAGTTATCAGTGGAATAACCGATAATTGATAACTGATAACCAACAACCAACAACATGCTCAATACGCCCATCCTTATGGTGGTTTTTAATCGGGCAGATCATACACAAAAAGTGTTTGATAGAATCCGAGAAGTAAAACCCAAGCAACTCTTTATGAGTGCGGATGGTCCTCGTACACACAAGCCCAACGAACAGGCTAAAACCGATGCCGTACGAGCGATTATTGAGCAAGTGGATTGGGATTGTGAAGTCCATACGCTTTTTCAACAAGATAATTTAGGCTGTCGAAATGGGGTGAGTACAGGTATCAATTGGTTTTTTGACCATGTGGATAGAGGCATTATTTTAGAAGATGATTGTGTGCCTGACGTTTCTTTTTTTCAATTCTGCGAAGAACTCCTAGAACGCTACAAAGATGAGGAGCGAATCCTTCAAATCTCTGGTTCAAATCTCATAGCAGATCAGTTTTCCAACTACAAAGAAAGTTATATTTTTTCCAATTTTGCGTTAATTTGGGGTTGGGCGACCTGGAGGCGGGCATGGAAAAAGATGGAATTGGATATGGTTAATTTTGATACATTTAAAACCCAAAACCGTATTCAAGATTTAATTCCAGATAAGGGTGGACAATTTTATATGCTTGACAAATTTGAAGATACTCGAAAAAAAATCAATGATTCATGGGCGTATGCTTGGTTTTATAGTTTACTTTGGCACAAGGGATTGAGTATTATTGCCACCAAAAATTTAATTCAAAATGTAGGTATCGGTGGAGATGATGCAACTCATATCACCTCTTCCAATGTAGAACGGTATAAAAAATCTTCTTCGAGTTTAACCTTTCCATTAATTCATCCTACAGTTATCGAAAAGCATAATGATAAAGTAGCCATGCAGTTTTTTTATGCCACTCAAAAGCCTTATCATTTATTATTGATTAATAAAGTAGTTCCGCTTTCTTGGTTAAAATGGTATCGGAAAATGAAAAAGCGATATGGGTTTTAGCATCAAAAACAATTTACAACAACTACGCTCCGTTAAAAGTATATTTAAATAAATCCATTTTCATTAACCAATTCTATTATGAGAAACCCAACAAGAAGAAATCGAAATATCGGTACGCCCAAACAAGGTTATGGTCAAAATAACCGATTTAAAATTCCTATTATACATGACTTAGCATTTTACGAACGACTTGGAAAATATCGTCAAGAGTTTCGATATATTCAAGAGCAAGAATTCCGATTTGTCATAGAAGAAACTTCTAAAAATTATCAACATGCTTGTACAGTAAATGATGTGCAACGCATTCTTCAACATATCAATTTAACCAATTTAGAACATGTCGGTTTAATTGTATTTAGGCAACCTAAACGAAAAGAACAAGTGTTATCTGCTGTTTGGGGTAGATGTATCTATTCTTTTGAATTTGAAGGAAAATACTATCCTGCTATCGTCATAGAAGCTACGGATTGTTCTAAGAAATTGAAATGGACGAAACGCTTAAAACCTGATGGACAGGAAGAATTACAACGACTTCGAGAAGATGGACACGAGATCATCACAGATAAACGACATCATATCTTTAATTTAACCCTAGAAAATGTCAGAAACACTCAATTGTATAGAACACTACTGCACGAAATGGGGCATCATGCTCATTATTATGAAAAAGTAGAAGCTGCAAGTCATGAAGAGGAAGACCTCACCCTTTGGCAAAAAAGATGGGAAGAGTATTGTAAAATTTCTTCCATGGAAAAAGAAAAATATGCCCATCAATACGCAGATAGACTAAAAAAACAACTGATAGATAAAGGAATTATTCCTTTTGATAGCATTGAGGATTAGTAGGTAATAGGTAAAGTTAAAATATTATACTTAATGAAAACCCTTTTAATAATTTGGCAAATTTTACGATTTCTTTTGATTGTTGGGATCTTAACGATTCTAACTCAGGTTGGAGGTGTCGTTTATATTTTGTATAAAATTGGTATTTCTATTTATCAAAAACGTCAACCTACTTTATCGACATGGAAAAAGCGTTCTGTTTTTGTAGGGTTTTATTTGTTGACTTGTCTATTGATTGTGCCATTGACTGCCCCTTATTTTGGAAGAGTACCCCTACCCTATTTTGCTACCGCTGACGCACCGATTCAGCCCCGAATGTGGTTGACGTGTTTAGCGAATCGGCATTATGTACGCCCACCGTTAAAGCAAGCGGCTATTGAAATTAGTCAACAGCTACAAAAAGAAAACCCGTCGATTCGATTGATTTATTTGGATGCCAATTTTCCGTTTATTGATGGTTTTCCATTGCTGCCGCATCTAAGTCATCATGATGGTAAAAAATTAGATTTGGCGTATTTATACAAAAATAAAAAAGGCGAGCTTGTACAAACTGCCCCTTCCTTTTATGGCTATGGCATCTGTGAAGCCCCTAAAAAAAATGAATACAATCAACCCAAAATTTGTGAAGATAAAGGCTACTGGCAATATAACGCCTTAGAAAAAATCACCCCAAATGTATTAAATCGGTATCAATTTGATAAAAAAGCCAATCGAAAATTTATGCGAACAATCACCCGACACCCTGCTATCCAAAAGATATTAATAGAACCCCATCTAAAAAGACGACTAGGCTTTCAAGGATATTCCAAAGTCCGTTTTGCAGGCTGTCATTCTGTTCGGCATGACGATCATATTCATATTCAACTTTAGATATTTGGAAGTTTAATATCTGTTTTGAAACAAAAATTATGTTGCGTTTTAGCTTATAAATTTGTAGTTATTGAGCACAATAATGAAAAACTATAATAGAAGTTGTTTAAAAACTCTTTGACAAACGCTTAGCAACTCATTGACAGCCAATACTTCAGCTATTTTGATTCCCGTAGCTTTGGCTACGAAAATAAAAATGAGCTTCGTCTTGACTATCAAGCAGTTACTAATCATTTTGTCACGAATTATTAAACAACTTCATAAAAATATTACCTTTTCACCGAGGGGATCAAGTTAAAGTTTTGATGATTACAAGCTAGTTATTATCCTCTTTGGTTTGTCTAGTGTTTAATTCCTTAATATATTGATTGAATATTGATTCCTCTAAATTTAGAAAATCCATAATTTCAGCATCTGAAAACCGTTGTATGGCCTTCATTTTCTGAATGGCTTCCTTTTTTTCTTCCTTCATTCTAGCTTCGAGTTCAGCTTTTTCTTTGGTTACTTTATTAGCCTTAGCTTCGAGTTCAGCTTTCTCTTTGGTTACTTTATTAGTATCTTCTTAAAATACCGCTGGAAAGTTAGCATTAGTATTTTTTACAAATAAAA
>CAYLSF010000157.1:0-9895 GCA_964385675.1 uncultured Saprospiraceae bacterium | reverse complement strand
ATCTAATCCAAGAAACATCAACGTAATAGAATCTTATGTAGATCGTGTTGTGGAAAAGTTTACTGATATTAATGAAGATATGTATGGAAACATCCTCATTTCTCTTACAGAAGCTGTTAATAATGCCATCATACACGGGAATAAAGCGGATGAATCTAAAAAAGTGAGAGTGAATTTAGAAAAGTCAGATAATAAAATTTCTTTTAAGATAACAGATGAAGGGCCTGGCTTTGACTATGACGAATTGCCTGATCCTACCGCCCCTGAAAATATATTAAAACTTGGAGGAAGAGGCGTTTTCTTAATGAAACAACTTTCCGATACCGTCAATTTTCATGATAATGGTAGTACGGTAGAACTTAGGTTCAGCTTAACATAAATTAATCCATAAAGATGAGTTAATTAGTTATAAGATTATCAATGAATTAACCAATTAGCTGATACTTACAAATAAAATAGTGGCGTTGGAAATCTCGTCCCCTATTCAGTTTTTCACAGAAGATATAGATTTCGACCTTCAGCAGAGCGAGCAAATAATCCATTGGATAAAATCAGTTGTGATAGAGGAAAACTGGCAACTGACAACAATTAATTTCATATTCTGTAGCGATGCTTATCTCTATAAAATGAATATGGATTATCTCCAGCATGATACCCTCACCGATGTTATTACCTTTTATTACTCTACAGAAACCATAGAAGGCGATATATTTATTAGTATAGATAGGGTTAAGGATAATGCAAAAGATTTAAATATTTCTTTTAGTGATGAACTACACCGTGTCATGATACATGGTACACTTCACCTATTAGGATATGGCGATAAAACACCCGAAGAACAACAAGAAATGACCACAAAGGAAAATTTTTATTTGAATACTCGTGCGTTTTGAATGACTTTAATTTATTTCCGACAAAAAGCGTGATAGTCATCAGGTGAGTCGCTGGAAATCTGGTAAATCTTAACGCATAGTGTGTTAATACTAAATAACCACTCACCTGATGACTCCTTCCCACGAGATTCTTCAAATAACCATTAATCTAAAAAAATACTTTTTTAATGTTTAAACACTAAAAATACCCACCTTTATACTATCCATAAACTTTTGTGATACTTTTGTGATACTTAAACTGCAAATTTGTAGCGTAATCAAGACAAAACCAGTCGTTTTATTTTAACTATAAAAAAATGTATTATGAGTGCTACAAATCAGTTTTCTATTCCACAACAACAATTTGACATTGCCAATATCTTTCAAAATGCAAATCCTTACAAAGATAATGCACCGAAAACCTACAAAAAGGGACAATACATCTATTTACAAAGCGAACAAGCGAATAAGGTGTTTTTCGTAGCAAAAGGCAAAGTTAAAATAGGTACTTATTCAGAAGCAGGTAAAGAAATCACCAAATCATTTGTACAAGTAGGAGAATTTTTTGGAGAGTTAGCCTTACTAGGAGAAGGTAAAAGAAGAGATTTTGCGGTAGCAACTGAAAATACAATTATATATACCCTCACGACAGGGGAAATGCAACATAAAATGAAGCAATCTTTTTCTTTAAATATGTTCATCATGAATAAGTTAGGTAAAAGATTGCGTAAAATTGAAAATAGAGTAGAGTCTTTAGTATTTAAGACCTCTAGAGATAGAATAGTTGATTTCTTGAAAGAACAAGCATCTGAAAGAGGGGTAAGAGTAGGGTATGAAATTTTAGTAAGAGGATTTTTAACACATCAAGAAATTGCCAATATTACAGCTACTTCTCGTCAAACCGTAACAACTGTATTGAACGAGTTAAGGAATAAAAACTTAATTTATTTCAATCGTAGAAAATTATTGATTAGAGATATGGCTAAACTAGCTTAAATCAGCAAATAGTAAAAGGAAATTAGGAAACTATATTTGAGTTAAATCATGGAAAATGAAGTCACTGTGTTATCACAGTGGCTTTTTTATTTTTATGTCTTTAAAGCAGGGTAATAATTATAAATATTGAGAGATTTTGATTGTAATACTCTATGCTTGCAAAGTTTTTAAGGTTAATCAATTCTAAAGACAATTATAGAAGTTTGCTTAATTAATGAAGAGCTTTCTTATAAAAATGAAATTACTTTAATTGAACCGTAAAACCTATCTGTGTTTTAAAACTCAAAATGATTTTTATAAGCCTCCTTTTACTTAGTATGATTATTAATAAATAAAAAAGACTCGGCAAGTATTTTCAACTGCCGAGTCATCAAAATGTACTTGTTATTGATTCCTAATTCTTACTAATACTTTGCATAGTTATTTCAACTATCAATTTCTTTTTATGAAGTACATTTTTATTACTGAACCTACTTGTGAAGCAGATTTCTCTTGTTCACTTTTAGGAATCATCATCTATTTGCTATTGCATTCTCTACTTCCTTAACTTGATCTTTAATGTCAACAGACTCAAAATCAATTAACTGTAATTTAATATCACGGAACTCCGCACCTGTTTGAAATTCTTCTATAATCTCCACTACATCATGATCGATATGTATAGAACGAGAAGCGTCAATAATCACTGTCGAACCATCAGGAATTTGAGCTAATGTGCGTTGAATACTTGCCTTATTGATAAACGTTACATCCTCTGCTAATTCCAAACGGATAGTACCATCTTTCAATTCTTCTTCTGATTTGAATAAGAACGGCTTTCTGTAATTATTATAAAGGATATAGAAAATAGCTACTGCTAATCCAATTCCAATTCCAATCAATAAATCAGTCAATACAATACCTAAGATAGTCGTGATGAATGGAATAAAATGACGCTGACCTAAAGCATACATTTGCTTAAACAATACAGGTTTTGCTAATTTGTAACCTACTAAGAAAAGAATAGCAGCCAAACTTGCTAATGGAATTAAATTTAACACCATCGGTATTACAGCGGCACATCCCAATAAGACAAATCCATGTAATATGGCAGACATTTTCGTACGCCCACCAGATTGAATATTTGTTGAACTTCTTACAATTACCTGTGTAATTGGTAACCCTCCAATCAAACCTGATAGTAAATTTCCTACACCTTGTGCCTTTAACTCTTGATTAGCAGGAGTCACACGCTTGAAAGGATCGAGTTTATCTGTGGCTTCAAGACAAAGTAGTGTTTCTAAACTTGCCACTACTGCAATAGTCGCACCTGTAATCCATACCGTACCATTGGTTATCTGACTGAAATCTGGAAAAGTAAATTGACCTAAAAAAGCATCCAAATTTTCAGCAACAGGAATAGCTACTACTTGCTCAGGAGTTAGTGCAAACTCAGGCATGCCTTGGAATAATAAATTAAGCCCAATTCCCAATGCAACTACTACAAGAGGCCCCTGAATCAATTGGAATACCTTTATTTGCTTCATAAACTTCTGCTCCCAAAGAATCAGAATAGCCAAAGAAATAGTAGTAATAATAACAGCACCTGGGTTAATTGCTTCAAACATATAATACAACTCTGAAAAGGTATTGTGTCCATCAGGTTGATTGAACGCTAGACTCCCCTCATAATCCTTATCATATCCTACAGCATGTGGTATTTGCTTTAAAAAGATAATAATACCAATACCCGACAACATACCTTTAATTACAGAAGAAGGAAAATAATATCCAATGATACCAGCTTTAGCAAAACCTAATGCCAACTGAAAAACACCACCTAAAACTACTGCCATTAAAAATATATCAAATGCCCCAAGATCATTAATAGCATTTAATACAATTACAGCTAATCCTGCTGCAGGTCCACTCACACCTAGTTGCGAACCACTTAATGCACCTACTACTATTCCACCTACAATACCGGCAATAATACCAGAAAATAATGGTGCCCCTGATGCTAACGCAATACCCAGACATAGGGGTACAGCTACCAGAAAGACAATAATAGATGCGGGAATATCATACTTTAAATTACCTAGAATATCATTATTCATTTTAGGACTCATAATTAGTACATTTTGAAAAATTAAAACAATGTGGTCTTGTAAGGAATCGTCTGAAAATACCGATCACCTATTGAGGTGACCGGCAATTGCTCAGATAAATAATATAAATATTACGAATAACACTTTTACTTGCGATACAAATATATAAACTACTTCTTATAATAGCAATACTATCATTTTATATTATACTGCTACAACAATAAATAGAAAAACTTGTTTAGAAATTTTATTACTTTTGTAAAAAAAAGAGTTACTACGTTGTTATGTCAATAGCTATAAGAATCAAACTAAACGAAGGGTTACATCTAAAAGATCCTCAATCCACTAGCTTAGGGCAAAAAATAATTAAGCATAGTATTATCTTAATTGATGAAATTGGCTTCGAGGCATTTAATTTTAAAAAATTAGCCGCTCGAATGAAATCAACGGAGGCTTCTGTCTATCGTTATTTTGTCAATAAACATATGTTGTTATTATATTTAGTCTGTTGGTATTGGGAGTGGGTGAGCTATTTGATTGATTATAACACAATGAATATTGAAGATCCTAAGCGACGGCTGAAAATAATAATAGAGACTTTTGTGTATGCCTCAAAAGAAAATCCTGCAATTGACTATGTAAATGAAAGTATTCTACATAAGGTCATCATTGCAGAAGGTACAAAAGCCTATCATATTAAGTCTGTAGATGAAGAGAATAAAGAAGGCTTTTTCTTAAATTACAAAAAATTATCAGAAAAAGTAGCTAATGTGATAAGCGAACTAAAACCAGATTTTCCTTATCCTCATGCCTTAGCCAGTAATTTATTTGAAATGGCAAATAATCATATTTATTTTGCTCAACACCTACCTCGCTTAACAGATGTTACAGTAGAAAATGACAATTTTGATCAAGTAGAACGAATGTTAGAATATTTTGCTTTCTCTTTATTAGATTGTAACAAGTAATTAGAATTCTTTCTAAATATTTATGGTATAAGTATAAATACCTCCATTTGGCTTTTGAAGGGGTTTATTTTCTTTTTTAGACGTTGACTTGATTTCGTAGTTAATCACCATTTCATTATTTGATGATGTTTGTTCTTGAACAATTTTAGGCTCATGTGTTTGTTTTGGCATTCTAAAATGAATATGAATTGTTTTATGAAAGGTCAATTTTAATCCTCTACTTTTCGGCACTTCAAATTCTAATAATCGAATTAAACGTTTAGCCTCCTCATCACAACCATATCCTATTGAATTAAGGATTTTTATTTTAGTCACTTTTCCTCTATGATTAATATCGTAACGAGCATGTACCGTTCCCTCAATTTGATTATCCCAAGCCTCTTGAGGATAGTTAAGGTTCTTCAAAACAAACTCTGTTAAGGCTTTTGAACCACCTTTATAATAGGCTTTCTTAATAAAATGCTTATCCTTTCGCTCCTTTTTCATAGTAATATATTGATTTGATTTTCAAACCTTAATCAATTCATTTATTCAAATAAACAACAAAGTTGGTAAAACAGACTACTTAAATGAGGATTAAAACAGCATATCGCAAAAAAATCCCCTATTTTACAAACTAATTAAACATCTATTGTATTCCATAGGCGTTAAAATGACTTAATGCTTTAGCATACTATTATTTGAATTTTGGAATTTTCTTGATATCCGATGAAAGAATTACAGAAAGCCATTGCACCTACTATCATTACGGGACTTTTGGATAAGTGTTATGATTTTGTGAGAGCAGATGATTTAAAATCTAAAGGAATTTACCCTTACTTTAATGCTATTGAAGAAAGTGAGGGACCTGTGGTCCAAATGCAAGGTCGAGAAGTCATTATGGTTGGTTCTAATAATTATTTAGGATTAACCACTCACCCAAAGGTGCAAGAAGCAGCCATCAAAGCCATTGAAAAATTTGGTACAAGTTGCTCTGGCTCCCGCTATTTGACAGGTACAATAAGCTTACACGAGGAATTAGAAACTAGACTAGCTCAATTTGTAGGAAAAGAAGCCGCATTATTATTTAGTACAGGATATCAAACAGCTCAAGGCGTAATTCAACCTTTAATTGGTCGTGGAGATTACTTATTATCAGATAGAGACAATCATGCAAGTATTGTAGCAGGAAACCTAATGGCAAGAGGAGGTTCAAATGCAAATGTATTACGCTATCGACACAATGATATGGAGCATCTGGAGCGTCAACTTAAAAGGATACCAATAGAAGCAGGTAAGTTGATAGTAACAGATGGGGTGTTTTCTACATTTGGGGCAATTGCTGCTTTAGATGAGATAGTCGCATTAGCCAAACAATATAATGCAACAGTTTTAATAGATGATGCACATGCGTTGGGGGTCATAGGAAAAAATGGTCAAGGCACAGCTTCTTATTTTGATGTGACGGATGATGTGGATTTAATTATGTGTACATTTAGTAAAACCTTAGCCTCATTAGGTGGGTTTGTAGCTGGTGAAGAACGAGTCATCAATTACTTAAAACATCAATCTTCTGCTTTGATTTTTAGTGCATCTCCTACTCCTGCTTCGGTCGGTGCGGCGTTAGCGGCTTTAGAGGTCTTGGAAGAAGAACCTTATCGAGTAGTTCAGTTACAAAAAAATGGAGCTTATTTACGAAAAGGATTACAACAGTTAGGCTATAAAGTTATGGAAGGCGAAACCGCCATTGTACCTGTACATATTGGTGATGATAATCTAGCCTTTAAATTGTGGAAAGGATTATTTGACAATCAAGTTTTTACCAATGTTTTCGTCGCTCCTGCCACGCCTCCTAATAAGGCGATGCTTCGCAATAGCGTTATGGCAACACATCGAAAAGAACATTTAGATAGAGTTATTGAAGTCTATAAAATAATTGGTCAGCGAGAGGGATTGATAGGATAGTTGGTTATCAGTTATTGGTTACTCGGTCGTTGAGTTTTATTTGCTAAAAACTAAACTGCCCACCGCCTACTGTTCAATACCGCTCCTTAATCATTTGAAAACCTCTAGTCAAGGCACGGATAATACCTTTCTCTTTAGGATCATACATCCAATTCGTATCAAAAACGGATAGGACATTTTCATTAAACTCGTCCCCTAGTGTCAAGCAATGGAATTGTGTGTTGCGGTTTTGCTGATGAAATCGGATTTGGTCTTGCACATCACTATCCATTTTAGACATAATAAAATCGGAAACCATGAGTACATCTGCATCTTCATAATCATGAGTACCTAATTGCTTGATGGCTTCATAAAGAGCTAGCGTAGCATCTGTTCCACCGTAAAAAGATTTCCTCAAAAAAGCAGCAATATCATCTATACTATTAGCAATATCATGTAAATCTAAGGTTTCGATACCTGTAGAGAAATTGATTAAAAAGGCTTTTCGGTTTTGGTTCATTGCCATTTTTAGGATGCTTAATGTCAACACTTTGGCTATTTGTTCTGGACGACCGTGCATACTTTCACTCGTATCTACACAAACAATAAAAGGCCCTTTTTCTTTTTGATTAACTCGTTGATTGATTTCTGTAAAATGATCTTCGCTCGTTACCAATTTCCTATCTTCATAGCGGAAGGTCATTAATTTTTTATCCGCATATTTTTTTAAAAATAACAATTCCGTTTGTGGATGACCTAGCAAAACCGCTTCTGAACTCAACATATTTGTCAAATCATCACTTTCCTTCACACCCACAATTTCAGACTTCATCAGTTCATCTGTTACCCATTCTTGTCGAATAATGGTTCTTTCAAACTCTTCCTCTTCTATTTCTATTTCTGCCTCTCGCATATTCCCCAATAAATCCGCTAATGCTTTGACAGAAGCCTCATCTTTGAGCAATTCATCATAATGATTCAGTATATCGAATGACGTATCTTGCCATAGTTTCCGAGACATATCCCAACCTAGATATTCCGAAAAAGGATTCACTAAATCTCGGATTCGTTTATATTCTGTTACTTTTTGCGTGAGTAAATCAATGTAACTATTTTCCTCTTC
This sequence comes from uncultured Saprospiraceae bacterium, assembly GCA_964385675.1. Classification (GTDB taxonomy): domain Bacteria; phylum Bacteroidota; class Bacteroidia; order Chitinophagales; family Saprospiraceae; genus CAYLSF01. The sequence continues at coordinate 1,926 of CAYLSF010000157.1, read as the reverse complement.
CTCTAGCTTATTCAATTCAAATTCTATGATTTTAGCATACAGCAACGCATCCCATTGTGCTAATACATCATGGAGTAATACTTCTACTCGTTCTTTAATTTGTTGAGCCGCTTTCTTATCTGTTTCTTTTTGGTAGGATTTTAATAAGGTATCAAATTTCTCTTGAAAAAATAGATAGTCTAATTCAGAGCGATTATACATGCTATTTAAATACATTGGCAAGGCTGCCCAACGATTGATAAATACATGAAAAGGAGTAACTGCCCAACCTTCTAGTCGTAGTTTTTCATCTTGATGTGGGGTTTTGGTTTTTGAATTTTGGTGAGCTTTTCTAAGCCAATACAAAATATCCAATATGACTTGTCTTTTGAGGTCATGATTGTATTGTGTTATTTCCAACAATCCTTCTATCAAAAATATACGATCCAATGCTTGTTGAAAATATTCAAAATACTGCTCATTCAATTCAGGAATTACAAATCGCTGTGGATTGAATTTATTTTGAATATACTGTACGATATAGGTTCGCATCCGTTTATTCAAGAGTGTTCCAAACTCAATAAAACGCTCATATTCCTGCTCTAATTCCTTTTCTATATCGTTGATTGTCATGTACCAAATGAATTGAATATAAAATCTATTTTCATTTAATAGTTAAACCTTGTATTTTGTTGATATTTTTCTAACTAATTATGACCATTTATTTCAAGAATATACACTTGTTGTATTGTATGACTTAATCCATTGACCAATAACATGATATTCATGATATTTTGAAGGTTCTGTATTGGATAATGTTTGAGATAATTCTTCAAAAAGCGTTTCAATGATTTGTTTTTCAGGCGTATTAATAATCTTCAGAAGGCTGGAAAAAAGTTGAAATTCAAAAATCAATTGATTCTTTTGCGTTTTAAATCGTCGGCGTAAAGAACGTACAATAGAAATAACAACCTCTTCATTTCCTAATTCATACTGACAGATTAAATTGTACAATTCTGCTTGAATCAATGTATTTGTGGGTACTTTTCCTTTATCATCCAAAATTTTATATATCCAAGGAATTGCTTGGTCATACGCTTTTAGTGCAACATGACTTTGGCACAAAAGCATATAGGACAACAATTCATTATATCGAGTTAAACTTTTTTTAGAAGTATTGACAATGTTTGTCATAGCATCAATATTGGATTTGATTTCTAAAGACTGGTCTTTATATAATGCTATATATAATTGACTTTTTAATAAAGCATATTGTGCATCTGTCTTTTTGTGTTTCTCTTTACTAGGAATTTTTTCAATGAGTATATCTAAATAATTTAGGTGTTTATCAATATCATTTTGATGGTTTAAAAACAAGCCATGTTGTATAATATGGACTAGGGCATCTGATATGTCATAGGCATTATGAATAATCTTATCTTCATACTTTGAAAAATAAGCATCAACCAATGCCTTATTATAATAATGACAAGTCTCAAAATCCCCTATTGCATCATTGTAAATGCAATGCATAATGTGATAATTTCGATTCGAACGATGAGAAAGAGGGGTATGATTAATTGGATTTTGTTCCATAAAGTTTTTAAGGACATCAATATCTGCAGCAGAAATAGGCTTTCCAACTTTACCATAAATTTCTAAAAATTGCATAACCACTTTACGAATCATTAAATCATCCTTAATTTGTTCTAATATGTGGTATTGTTTATTTATAGTATGATTGAGATACGTTTCTACCGTTTCTAAATCATTTAACTCTTGTGCTACTTTCAGTTCCCAATTCAATAAAATAAGTAAGTGATTAAAATGCTCATATCCTTCTGCTATCTTAATTGCTTTTTTTATGATTTTATAGCACTGATGAAATAATCGCTTTTTAAATAAAAGTTCTACATATTCAATCATCTCTCTCACCTCAGCATTTAC
>CAYLSF010000156.1:0-9907 GCA_964385675.1 uncultured Saprospiraceae bacterium | reverse complement strand
AGGTTCTAGTCAATCTATTATTTAAAAATACATGAATTGATTCTATTCTTCTGGATCTAATGAAAAAGCCCCAAAGTCAAATATCAATGAGAATCTTAAAGTATTATTTAAAGGATTTACTTGATTTGCAGAAGGCACTAAGTAAGATAAGTTCAATCCGAAAATATTATATTTCAACCCTAAACCTACAGTGAAAAATTGACGATTTCCTTTGGTCGGATCTTCATAGTAATATCCTGCACGTACAGCGAATTGCTTGTCATACCAGTATTCAACACCAACTGAATAGTTGATTTCACGAATTTCTTCACCACTTTCTGGAGCATCGCTAAATGAACCGAAAATAGCACTAAATGTTCCTTCTTCCTTATAATCAGGAATACCATCACCATCCGAATCATCAGTAGTAGGTGTTGGAACTAATAATTTATTGAAATCCGCAGCAAATACTAATGAATTATGCTCATCTAATTCCATTTCGTATCCAAGACCAATTCCTAAATTAGTTGGAATAAAATCACGATTATCTGCATCATTAGTATAAGAAATACGACCACCTAAGTTGGTAATTGCAGCAGCAACAGTTAACTCAGAATCTTCTACACCAAATACAGTTCCTTTACCAGTACGATATGTTGCAGAAATATCACCTGCTACAGTCTGACCTGGTCTTACGGTTTGATTATTTACAATTTGGTTAGTTGCTAAACTAGAATAGATATACTTTAAACCCACCCCTAAGCTTAGATTGTCAGATAATTGACGAGCATAAGCGGCTGCTATTTCAAATTCATTTGGACGAGCAGTTCCTAATGCCATCCCGTTTTCATCTGTAAACTGAATATTACCCAATGAAAAATAACGAACACTTAAACCTACTGTCGATAATTTATCAATTTTCTTATATCCACTCAAATAAGCGATATAAACGTCTTGTAATTCTAATGCTTGTAACCAAGGCGTATAAGTAGCTGAAATACTAACATCTTGATCCGCATATGCTAATTTGGAAGCATTAAAGTGCATTGAATTAGCATCAGGAGAAATGGCTAAACCTACATCTCCCATAGCACCACTACGAGCATCCGGTACAATTTTTAAGAAAGGAACGGCTGTAATAATGGTATTTACGGTTCCATTTACATTATTTTGTCCTTGTACGGGATTAATTGATGTAAATGTAATAATGAAGCCTAAAGTGAGGCATAAATGGTTGATTAATTTTTTCATAACACGCTTTTTCCTTGTAGAAAAGTTAGGCAAATATAGAACAATAGATGAATTAATTTACTATTTGTAAGAGACTTTTGTAAAGCCTTATAGCTATAAAATTAATTCGTTTTTGATTAAGATAATTACTGTTTTTTTGAAGTAGAGCAGGTAGATTTACCAATATTATTTTTTGATAAAAACCTATGCTCTCTATTCTAATTCTAACTATGACAATTATTTTAAGATAACTAGTTTTTCAAATTTACTTTCTGCAGTAGTTGTAATACTACTATCACTAGATAAAACACCAACACTTACTTTATAAACATAAACTCCCCGTCCAATATTGTTTCCGAAGTCATCTAATCCATCCCAACTAATCCCGGTAACTCTGTATCCGTCTGCAATTACCTCTTCTTGAATGGTTTTTATAAGTTTTCCAGAAACAGTAAAAATTTGAATTTGTACACTTAAAGGTTGATTTGGAACATTATGTTCAAATTGAAATTCAGTATTAGTCGTAAATGGGTTTGGATAATTTAGCACATGATCTAAAGCAACCTCTGCGGAAGAACTTACTACAAACTCTGTAGCACCAACGCCCGAATTATTAGAAATATCCCAAGCTTTTACAGAAACCGTGTGTAATCCTTCTTCTAAATCAGATAATGGATATTGTGCAGTACCTGCTCGGAAATTATCTAATTCTGTTTCATAAAAATCATTCAAGACGAATGTTTGTTGAGCATTATCATCTAAGATGGCGGTAATATCATGCCCAATAGATGAACTTGAAGTATTGATGCCTGTATCATCTGAAAGTTTTACATAGATAACAGGATTTTTATCCGTAATACCGCCAAATACAAAATCTTCATTATTCATGAATACTTGAACAACAGGTCCCTCGTCATCAGGAATAATATTAGGATTAGTTCCTCCTATTACTATAGTATCGAAAAAACCATTTGCCTCTCTATTCATTCCATCTTCTGCGTAATAACTTATTTTACCATAACCATAACTATAATCAATGTCTTTTGGAATAATAAAGTTGAAATCAAATTTACCATTCGTTACACTTGCTCTGCCTCTAAACAGAATATTAGTCTGGAGATTGAAAGAACGAGGTGGTTCACTTCTAGGATCATTGGCTAAAGCTGAAATGGTTTTAGATTTATCATAAACTGTAGAATAAATCGTTCCATTAAAGTCTGTCATTAAGTTTCCGTTCTTATCTCTGATTTCTCCTTCTACATTGACCTCTTCTAATGCACTTATCGTATCAGTTTGATTAACATTTTGACCATTAATCTTAGTAGTCACAACATCATATTCAGGATAGCCCAATGCCATAGCAGGATCGCCTAATAAGGTAAATTTTCTACTATTGTCTGTATCACAATTACAATTGTTTTTGGCACTCATTAATAACTCACCTAATTTAGGAAGACGACCATTTACAGGTGTCAAAAAGCTATTAAAAGTAGAACTAGTTAATTGCTCATTATCATTAGCATATACTGCTCGTACCGTTGTAAATAAAGCAGTAGCCCCACCATTGTTCTTTAAAAGTATCAACTCTCCAATACTCGTCTCAGAAGGATCATCAAATGGTCCAAAGGAACAAGTAGCTGTTACAAACAGAGGTAGGCGATATTGATTTGTCCAAGAGTTTGCATCATCAATCGTTAGGATACGCTCTTGAGCCCAGCCTTCACTATCTCCATGTCCTATATAACATACCACAAAAGAACCACTAAACAAATTGGCATTTAAAGCTGCTTTGGCTTGTGGATAACGCTCTCCAGCAGGAAGAATCTCTTGTTGATAAGCATCAATGAATATTTTATTGATATTATATACTGGATTGGTATTAGAAAAATTATTAGCTACAAAATTCGCATCAGCTAAATGAGCATTCCAATCTTCATCATCTGCTATGTAAGTAATTTTATTTTTCCAATCTCCAAAATTTTTAATATCTGTATCATAACGAATAATTTTATCCACTGCTTGATTTGCCTCTAGTGCAGTTCTAACAGGTAAACGACCAATACTGACATCTAATAAACCAGTAATATGGGGATTATTCCCTTCTGTAACATCTAATAAACCATAATAATCATCCGTTGGAAAAGCATCAATCGGTGCTATAGATTCCCAGGTTTCATAAGTAGGAACATAGTGATGATTATCATTGTCATTTCTAATGTTTTTATAATCATAAGAAGCATCCCCAAAGAGTAATAAAAATTGTAAGTCCGTACTTTTATCATAAAGATGTTTTACAAAATCTCTAATACCTGTTGGGTCTTGATTACCACTTGAAAACTCATTATAAATTAAATGAACAGGAACCGTCTCTACGGTTAATCCACTATAATTTTCTCTATGGGCTTTGAGCTGCATGACGGCTGACTCAAAATCAGGATGATAAATAATCAACATTTCTGGAGTTGTCAGACTATGTAAATCTTGATTTTCAATTTTACCTATAGCCTCCGCACCAAAATAACTCGTTCCATCAAAAGCTATAAATTCTTTTAGTGTATTGGTATTTGCCCCAAAGCTAATTTGATTATTATTTAAATTATTATACGCTTGTTCCACTACAGCAATTGGATTACTTACATCCCAAATTCTTAGATTTGAATTAGCATTTGTCATCGTAAAACTAGAAGCATTGTGTTGCATAGAGCTTCTATCTCTAAAGGCTAGTTGACCATTTACAAATGTAAGATTTCGTCTTGCATTTACACACACATAATTTAACCAACCTTCTGCACTTGTTGATGGAGCGTTATAATTTAATTTGATAGAAACATTACTATTGTTTGAAGTTGTTGTGAATACAGAAGTTCCCCACTTCGCATAAGGCTGTTCTACATCAGCAGATACTCCAAAAAAGGACATAGTTCCCAAATTATTATTGTTAGAAGCAATATTAAAATTAGTATTCCCTCCCACTAATCTAGAGGCTGCACTTACAATAACTTTTACATCGTCAGAACCTACGATATTGGGAAAGTTAAAATCAAAAATTCGTTCTCTAGTGAATTTAAAACTTTCTCCAAACCATACTTTTCCAGAACCATGCGTATAAATATTATTACCCAATAAATTGATAATTTCTTCTTCATGATGAATATAATCATCAAAAGTATTGGTCGCATAAGTTGTATTGGCAACAGAGGCTTGATTTGAAATTCTTAACCCATTACCACTAGAAATTTTTATAAAATAGTGATTGTAATTATCATAAGGGTTATTCCTCTTTACCGTCACATCATCATTAGCAAAATAAGCCCAATCATTAGCAGATTCACCATAAAATAAAATATAGTCGTTGGCGTCAAAACTTCCATCTTCTTCCCCTACTATCTGAATTGCATTTTCCGCCAAATCGTCAATACGAGTATCCGCATTAGACTCAGGTAAGAAACCACCTCCGTTTCCATATAACTTAATCGTACGAGGATCTATGTTATCTAAATTAGAAATACCTAATTCGTCTTTTAAGAAATTATAGGAGAGTTGTATAACTCCAGTTTGATTTACTCGTAACTTATATATATCACCACTGGATAACACAGAAGGTCCATTCTTTTGTAAAGCAGTAGAAGTCGGTAAAGATTTTGGTTTAACTGTAATTTTTAAATCAAAAGAAATTAGTTTTTCGGTATTTCCAGTAGCTGGATTTTTTCTTATTGGAATAAATTCAACTCTTCCATAGGCTTGCTTTCTACCTATTTCTACTCGTGAATTGATAGTAATATCATTCTTCAAGAAATTTTCATCTTGATTATTAGGTCTAGAGAAGTTTTCATAAATCTCATTTTCAAGACTCACTTCAATAGAACCATAAGTATTAATAGGAAAGGTCTTAATATAGAGCGGAAGTGAAGGATGCTGCTTTACAATTGAAGCACCTTTAAATGACACCATTGTGACGGATTGACTAGGTGATAGTGCAATGGTAGCCGCAGATTTATTCCATTCAATTTGCTCATGAATGATTAGTGGATTATTTGCTGATACAAATACTGTACTAATCATTAATGCAATCAATAATGCAATATTTTTCATACAAAGTGAGGCTTTTAGACGTTTATACATACAAAATAATAAAGACAATGTGAGGGTATTTGTATGTATTGAACATCAATCCTACAAAAAAGTTAAAAGACGAACAATCGATTAATTAGTATTAAATTTTGAAGATTTTAATCAATTTGCCTAAAATGTAGTTTATTGTAGGATACTGAGTTAGTAATTATTCAACAGATTTTTATACTAATTATAGTGCAATTTAAGTACGAATAAAAACGTTATGAGTCTGCATGTATTGTGTGATATTTGTAGTTTTTCCAATTGTTTGACCAATCAATAATCTTAAATGTCAAGACGGGTACATTATATATGGTTTTTAATATTGGCATTACCGATCTTCAACCAACTAAAGGCACAAGATCCAGTTTTTAGCCAGTTTTTTTCAACGCCTATTCAACTTAATCCTGCTTTGGCAGGCAGTGCTTTGACGCCTCGATTATATTTAAATTATCGAAATCAATGGCCTGAACTATCAAATGCTTATATTACTTACGCTGCTACTTATGATCAACACTTCGATAGGGCAAATAGTGGGTTAGGTATTTCCATCTTGTCAGATGTAGCAGGAGATGGTATTTATCAAACCAATAAAATAAGTGCGGCTTATGCCTATGATTTTCAATTCAGTAAAGATTTTTATTTGAAAGGAGGATTAGAAGCGGGCTTAGCACAGGTAGGTGTAAATTGGGATAAATTGGTTTTTTTAGATCAAATTGATCCGCTTCGAGGACCAACAGATATATCTGGCAATCCTTTTCCTACGGATGAAACTCGACCCGCTAATGAAAATGCTTTTTATGTAGATTTTGCTGCAGGAGTAGTAGCGTTTACTAAAGATTTTCACTTGGGTATGTCTATTAAGCACCTTAATGCTCCAGATGAAAGTATTATTTCAAATAGTTCTGTTTTTGGAATCGTACCGCTTAGGTTTACTATTCATGCTGGTGCTGAGATCAATTTGAAGAGTACTAACAATAAAATACTAAACAAGGCGTTTATATCTCCGAACATTATGTATGTACGTCAAGGTGAATTTAACCAATTAAATTTAGGAGCTTATGGAAACTTTGGCTCTATCTATGGAGGAGCTTGGTTTAGACATACTTTTGGTAATGCAGATGCAGTCATAGTTTTAGGAGGCTATCAATATAAAACATTTAAGATAGGATATAGCTATGATGTAACAGTGTCAGAATTAGCAGGTTCTACAGGAGGAGCACATGAAATTTCTTTGACCATGCTATTTGATTCACCTAGAAAGAGAAGGAATAAACAGTACCTTAACTGTTTGAAAATGTTTAGATAAAAACATTTTTTAATAATTAGCACAATAAAATTAGCAATAAATATATTTTTATAATATTGGAAAGGTTAATCACATTTCAAAATTAATACTTGCCTAAAAAGAGGTGATAAGTTTTAATTCAAAAATATTGTAACTTTTCTTTACTTTTGTCAGCTTAGTATTAGAATTAAACATCCCGATAATCGGGGCAATCATCAATATCAATCAAAAATTTAGTTCCAAGATGAAAAAACTGCTGAGGTTAAGTGTATATGTTTTCGGTGCACTTTTGCTATTAAGCTCATGCAAGAAAGAACGCTCTGCAACAACAGGTTGGGTTTACAATGACCCAAAATGGGGTGGATATGAGAAGCTCAACTACAAAGGACAGGCAACTGGCCCCAATTTAGTGTTGATCGAGGGTGGTACTTTTACAATGGGTTTTACAGAACAAGATGTAACATATGATTACAACAACATTCCTCGTCGTGTAACAGTATCTTCTTTTTACATGGACGAAACAGAAGTAGCCAATACTGATTATAGAGAATATTTGTATTGGTTAGCTAGAGTTTATGGGGAATCCTATCCAGAAGTTTTATTACAAGCCTTACCTGATACGTTAGTTTGGCGTGAAGAATTAGCTTTTAATGAACCGCTGGTAGAAACTTATTTTCGACACCCATCTTATGACGATTATCCTGTTGTAGGGGTAAATTGGTTACAAGCCAATGATTATTGTAAGTGGCGTACAGATCGTGTTAATGAAATGCTTTTGATAGAAAAGGGTATTTTGAATCCAAATCCAGAGCAACAGGATGAAGATAACTTCAACACAGATGCTTATTTAGTTGGTCAATATGAAGGTGATGTAAGAAAAGGTATTAAGGATAAAAATCCTAATAATTCTACGGGTGAGCGTAGAGTAAGATTTGAAGATGGTATCATGTTGCCAGCTTACCGCCTACCTACAGAGGCTGAATGGGAGTATGCTGCATTAGCTTTATTAGGAAATCAAGCTTACGCCAAAGATGAAAGAATCACAGATAGAAGACTTTATCCATGGAATGGTTCAGGAGTTAGAAATGGTAAAAGAGGAAGATTTCAAGGTAAAATTTTAGCTAACTTTAAGAGAGGACGAGGTGATTATATGGGTATGGCTGGTCAGTTAAATGATAATGCTTCTATCACTTCTCCTGTTCGTTCTTTCATGCCGAATGACTATGGTTTATATAACATGTCAGGAAATGTAAATGAATGGACTATGGATGTTTATCGTCCGTTGACTAGTTTAGCTCTAAGAGGCGTAGAAGATCATACTTTAAATCCTTTTCGTGGTAATCAGTTCAAGGAGAAAATCTTGGATGAAAATGGTGCACCTGTTGAGAAAGATAGTTTAGGTCGCTTACGTTATAGAATTATAAAAGATGAGGAAGTAGCGAATCGAGAAAACTATAAGAGAGGTAGTGTATTAGACTATTTAGATGGTGATAAGGAATCAGAGGTATTATATAATTATGGTGTATCTACTTTAATTAGTGATAAAGCCCGTGTTATAAAAGGGGGCTCATGGTCAGACAGAGCATATTGGCTATCTCCTGGTACTAGACGTTATTTAGATGAGGATAAGGCATCTAGAACCGTAGGATTTAGATGTGCAATGACTCGCGTAGGTAGTCCAACAGGGAACAAGTATAAAGGTGGAAATCGCTTTAAGAAAAGACGTAAACGTGTGAAAAGACGTTATAAGTAGAGAATAAAGATAAAAAAGCCTTACGATAATCGTAAGGCTTTTTTATTTCAGTAGATTATTTTTCAGATAGGGTTTTGAAGAAAAACTATAATTGTTTATTAGAAGAGATAATTATAGTCTCTCTCTCAACTCCTAATACCTGCTTGTAAGCAAGGCTATCAAAATCATTGAAACTACTGTTACGAAAAACGATTATAAGCATTTATTAGCCGCTCAGGTAGTTCTTCTTTACAAGCCATTTGATAATCATGATATGAACAAGGAATTAATCTATGTCTTTCCTGTTCTTTATTTGTAGTAGGAACTTGCATCCACCACCTATCACTTCTATTACTTTTCCAAAAAGTAATTTGATAATCACTATTTTTAAAATCTACAATATATTCTGTAAAAGAGCCTAAGGAGATGGGGTAATCCTGTTTTCGTTCTGAAAAACCACTCAAAAAGTACCAAATCATTTGGGCAATTACTTGTGCTGTTTGCTCGTCTCTATCCAAATTAGGCTCAAAACCTAAAAAGCCAATTGATGACAACTTATCATTAAGTCCAGCATAATAAGCTAATTGACTCATTTCTTCTGACCAAAAGCCACTTGGAGAAGAATTAATACAACCAGGTGCTTCTGTTTTTTTTAAAGCACTAATAGCAAATGTAATACAATCTACATCTCTAATAATAGGCTCCATTTTATCTAAATATCTTTTTGCATTTCCTAATCGAGCGTATTCAAAGTTTTGTTTATCAAAATAATTTAAAACTTTAGAGTTTACATAATGAGATTGATAACCAATAATTCCTAAATTAAACAGTAGGTTATTAGGATCATTTAAAATCTTATCTAAATAATATCGCTTTTTTTTACGACGATCTAGTGTCAAATTTATTTTTTCATCAACGATTGCTAGATTTACTAAATGACGAAATGACTGATAAGCTTTAAATAAATTATATGTAGTACTCACAGATTGACCAATTATTATAGGAATGATACCTTCCGATAAAATTTCTTTCAAAACTAAGTTGAGAACATTAGTCTCTTGTGCTTTTAAATTACCAAAATCAGCAATTTGTAATCGTCCAAAATTAAAACTCATCTTATATAGGTGTTTTCTTACACTATCAAAAGATGAATCTATACCGATCATGGCCACTTTTATAGGGGCAAGTTCTGGAAAAGATGTATCATATGATTTAATTTGATTTCCTAATTGATATGAAGCTAATTGATATTGATCTAATATTGATGTTAGATTAATAGGATTGAACCAGTTTTGATTCATATTTAATAGTATTTGTAAATAAACCTGAAGTTTAGTGAAAAATAGATATATAACTGTATGATTTATAAACTTCGGTTAAAAATCATTTTAATTTGTTAGAAATATATTTTTATACTTTTCTAAGAAAAATTAATGAGTATAGTTAATAACCATAAAGACTATTCAATTTTACATTAAATAAAGTTTATATGAAATGATATTCCCTTGTTTTATAGGTTTTTAAATAATTATATATTTATAATATAACTAATGAAAATTAATATG
>CAYLSF010000155.1:0-9913 GCA_964385675.1 uncultured Saprospiraceae bacterium | reverse complement strand
ATACATTCTGACAATAAAGTAATAGCATTCAATTTCTAAATTATTCAAAATTCAATCATTCAACATTCAAAATTAAAAATGGAAGTATTAGAAGGGACAACTTTAGATACGTTTCGTACAGAAACGAGAGCATGGTTGGAGGCAAATTGCCCTGAATCCATGCGTCAGCCAATTAAAGGTGAAAAGGATATTTGTTGGGGTGGAAAGAAATTCAACTTTTCAAGTGAAGACCAAAAACTATGGTTTGAGCGTATGGCAGAAAGAGGATGGACAGTACCCGCTTGGCCAAAAGAATATGGCGGTGGCGGCTTAAACAAGCAAGAAAACATCATCTTAAAGCAAGAGATGCAAGAATTAGGTTGTCGTCCTCCATTATATAGTTTTGGTATTCATATGTTAGGGCCAGCTTTATTGAAGTTTGGAAATGAAGAACAAAAGCTAAAATATCTTCCAGAAATTGCACAAGGAAAAATTTGGTGGTGTCAAGGATATTCTGAGCCAAATGCGGGATCGGATTTAGCCAACCTACAGACTAAAGCAGAAGATAAAGGCGATCACTATTTGGTAAATGGTCAGAAAGTATGGACATCTTACGCCGATAGAGCAGATTGGATTTTCTGTTTGGTAAGAACAAGTGGAGAGCATAAACATAAAGGAATTAGTTTTTTATTGATTGATATGGAAGCGGAAGGCGTAAGCACTCGTCCTATTAAATTAATTAGTGGAAAATCTCCTTTCTGCGAAACCTTCTTTGATGACGTAAAAGTACCGAAAGAGAACTTAATTGGTATTGAAAACGAGGGATGGACAATTGCTAAGTATTTATTGACGCATGAACGCTCAATGATTGGTAATATGAATAATGCGAAAGAAAAGCATGTTCATCAAATCGCTAAAGAGCAGGTAGGTGTAGCGAATGGAAAATTGGTTGATGCCCACCTAAGAGAGCAAGTTGCTCAATTAGAAATGGATGGTTTAGCGTTTAAAATGACTTTAGATCGTTTTATGCAGCAAGCTAAAGCAGGTCAACCGATTGGGGCAAGTTCTTCTTTCTTTAAATATTATGGAACAGAGTGGAATAAGCGTAAGCACGAATTATTAGTAGAATTGAACGGTACAGCAGGTTTAGAGTGGGAAGGTGAAGCCTCTAACGAAGGCGACTTGGCCAAAAAATTCCTAAGAACAAAAGCCAACTCTATCGAAGGCGGAACATCAGAAGTTCAATTAAACATTATTGCTAAACACTTATTAGGATTACCGAAAAAGTAATCGTGTTGATGTGTTCATGTGCTAATGTGTTAAAGTTAAACGTCAGCACCTCAACACTTCAATACTTCAACACAACAATAAAAAATGTCATACATATTAACAGAAGAACAAACCATGCTGAAACAATCCGCTAAGGAGTTTTTCAGCGAAAATGCACCCGTTGAAGCTTTACGTAAACTGCGTGATGAAAGGGATGAAAGAGGATTTAGCTTAGACTTGTGGCAGATGATGGCAGAAATGGGTTTTACTAGCCTTATCATTCCAGAAGAGTTTGGCGGAATGGCCTTCGGTTTTGTTGGATTAGGGCAAGCCCTAGAGGAAATGGGACGTACCTTGACGGCTTCTCCAATGTTATCAACAGGAGTTGTCAGTACAACGCTTTTAAACTTAGCAGGAAGTGCAGAGCAAAAATCAACCTATTTACCAAAGATTGCTGAAGGAAGTATTGTAATGACTTTGGCAGTAGATGAAACGGCTCACCATAATCCAAAAAATATCAAATTAGCAGCTACTACTAGCAATGGAGGCTATTTACTAAACGGTAAAAAGACCTTTGTATTAGATGGTCATGTGGCAGATATTTTGATTGTAGCAGCTAAGACAGAGAAAGGCGTTGATTTATTTTTAGTGGATGCAAAAGCAGACGGCGTAAGCGTTGAGCGTACCATTATGATGGATAGTCGCAACTATGCTAAAGTGAGTTTCGATAATGTAAAAGTAGATGCGTCTGCAAGATTGGGTAAACCCAATACTGGAGCATTTAATTTGCAAGTGGGGTTAGCGGTAGCAAATGCGTGTTTAGCAGCAGAAATGTTGGGGACAATGCAAGAAGCGTATGAGCGTACGGTAGAATACATTAAAAATCGTACACAGTTTGGCGTAAGAATCGGTAGTTTCCAAGCTTTACAGCATCGTGCAGCACATTTGTATTGTGAAATTGAATTATGCAAAACATTGGTCTCAAAAGCCTTACAGGCGATTGATAAAAAGTCCATGAAATTACCATACTATGCTAGTTTAGCAAAAGCAAAATGTTGTGAAGTCATCAAAACGGTTTCCAATGAAGCCATTCAAATGCACGGAGGAATTGGTATGACGGATGATGAGGAAATTGGATTTTTCTTAAAACGGGCTAGAGTGGCACAGCAAACTTTTGGTGGTTATAACTATCATATTGATGCGGTTGCTTCTATGGCGGGGTATTAGTTTCTGGATACTTGATACTAGTTTTAAAACGGCAAAGTCTTGATTGGCTTTGCCGTTTTTAGTTAAAATACATAAATTACAACATGGAAATCACCCAACGCAATTGCAGTTTAAAAGAATACTTTAAATTGGAGCAAAACGCTGTTCACAGGCATGAGTTTCATAATGGAAATACTGTGTTTAAAATAACAAGTATACCTATTGATAATCAAGTTCTGCTATTTACTATAAATACCGTACATAGTGTTTCGGAATCTATATTTTAAGAGATATCCAATATTAAAAAATGGAAGTCATTATATCAGATATTCCAACATCAAAGACTTGGAAAATTATACAATCAATACACGAAGGTTGGTCAGCAGATAAGAAATACTATATCAAAGACCAAAAAGGGTATCAGTACTTACTGCGAATATCAAATGGGGAGAGTACTGAGGCAGAAAGACACCTGTATAATGCTTTAAGGGAATTAAATAAAAAAGATATTCCAGTATCAAAACTACTAGATTCAGGATTGTGCAATCAAGGGAAACACACCTATCGTTTATTTAACTGGATTGAAGGGGTAGAAATCCGAAAGATAATAGACCGTTTATCTGAAGAAGAGCAATATAAATATGGATACGATGCAGGAAAGATATTGAGGCAGATTCATGAGATAGATAATCCATCCAATCAATTCAGCTGGAGTAAGTATTATAATCAAAAAATAAACAAGAAAATAGTGGCTTATAGGAATTGTGGTATTACTTTTCCAAAAGCAGAACGGATCATTGATTACATACAACAACAACGGGTTTTAATCAATGGAAGACCGCTACGTTTTCATCATGGCGATTATCATATTGGAAATATGCTGATGACGCCTGATAAAAAATTAGGCGTGATAGATTTCAATCGCTTAGATTTTGGCGACCCTTGGGAAGAATTTAATAGATTACCCTGGTCTGCTAGCCAAAGTATTGGGTTTGCAAATGGACAAATCAATGGATATTTTAATGATAAAATTCCCAAAGATTTCTTTGAACTGATGGCTTTATATACAGGCGTAAATCAAATAGGAGCTATTCCGTGGGCTATTCCTTATGGTGATAAAGAATTGACAACCCTTTTAAATCAAACCAATGAAGTTTTGAAATGGTACGACAATTTTGAGCAGCCTATACCTAAATGGTATCACAAATGAATACTTAAAAATGGCAAAACATAACATCCATTAAACCCGTATCATCTGTATTTCCATCACTCAAATTCGTTCAAACTAATACAATCAATAGAATATAGAATACATATCTCAATCTTCTAAAAAACGCATTATAGGAATTGATGTGGCAAGGGCGTTAGCCAACATTTGGTTACGGTATAAAAAGTCAAGTCCTTTAGAATGGATTATGCGAAAACTTACTAATTGATTAGTATTCGTACCTTTGGATATTTCTAATTCAGTACTAATAAAAATTGACAAATGAAGAAATTGAATTTAATGTATGGAGTACTATTATTATTGTTTACTTTTTGTTTAGGGTGTAATGATGATACAACAAGTAATCCAGACATTACAGATACAGCAGCTTTTGATGCTTACTTAGAAGGAGAAATGAGCGAGCAAAATATACCTGCATTAGCTGTTTTAATTTTTGAAGGAGAGACGATTAAATATGAAAAATATTTAGGACAATCTGATGTTGGAAATAACAAAGCATTGACCCAAAATGATATTTTTCTAATGGCTTCCGTATCCAAAATGGTAACAGGAACGGCTCTTTTACAATTACACGAAGATGGCGAATTTGATTTAGATGATAATATTAATGATCATTTGCCTTTTAATGTAACTGTGCCTAATCAATCGACAGCTATCACTTTTAGAATGCTACTCACACATACCTCTGCCATAAAAGATGGTCCAAATGCGGAGTTGTTTTATTCGTATGGACAAGACAGTCCTTTAGGCTTGAAATCCTATATGGAAAAATACTTAGTAGCAGGTGGAGAATATTATGATGCTACTGCCAATTTCTACAATGTTGAGCCAGGTACGCAACATAATTATTCCAATATGGCTAGTGCTTTAATCGGAGCCTTAGTAGCAGAAATATCGGGTAAAGATTTTAACCAGTATTGCAAAGAAAATATCTTTCAACCTTTGGGTATGAATGATACTTATTGGAGTTTGAATGAAGCCTTACAATCCAATAAAACATTGGTAAATCCTTATAATGATGATTTTGAAGTTATCCAACATTATACTTTTCCTGATTATCCGAATGGTGCTTTGCGTTCTACTACTAGAGATATGATGCAATTTTTAGTTGCATTGGCACAAAATGGTACTTTTAATAATCAGCAAATCCTTTCTGCTAATACTGTTAGCCAAATGTTGATGGTACAAGCTCCTTCAATAAAAAGTACTATGGGATTACATACTTTTTTGTTAGACAATTCTGAAAATATTTGGGGACACGATGGTTCAGAACAAGGTGTATCTACAGAAGTTGGTTTTAATCCTACCAATAAAATTGGAGCAGTCGTACTATCAAATCTTCAAGATGTTGAAGTAGGTGAGATTTTATTGGAAGCTTATCGGTTGGGCGTGAAATTATAAGGATGAAATGAGATTTAGCAAGCTGTACTTAAATTAAAATACAGCTTGCTCATATTATCTCATTCAAATTATCGTATAATTTCAATCTGCCTAGTGACTCGACCTTTATTGGTAATAATTAAACAATTATAAACACCTGTTGCCAAATTAGGTAAATTTAATTCTACTCTATTTTGATATTTTAAATTATCGTAAATTTGTATTAACTGTCCCTTCGCATTAAATAAAATCACCTCCTCTATTTGAAGATTCTCTGCTTCTATAAATAATTTCCCAACTGTATTAGGATTCGGATAAACCTTTAATTTTTTCAATTCAATAGGTTGTATATTAACAGGAAATCCCGTAATATTAATCTGTTGTGTTACGGTATCGCACCCACATTCATTACAGAATATATGTTGGACATTATATAATCCTGGATTGCTATACGTATATACAGGATTTACAGCATGAGAGGTGTCGCCTGTTCCAAAATCCCAATAGGCATAGTTTGCATAAAGCCCTTCTTCTGTAAAGGATACCGTAAGTTGATCCTCTGTGTAAGAGAACGCCGCATTAGGAGCAAGATTCAAAATCGGTAATAAATTAGTTGAAACTTGACAACCTTTTGCATCTGTTATGGTCAATCCATAAGTACCATGTGATAAATAACCTGTCGTTCCAGTCGTATCTCCACTTGACCATTGATAAGATAATGGAGCAGTTCCTCCCGCAAAAACATTGGCAGATAGCCAACCATCCCCTTGTCCACAATCATCTTTACGGCTATAAGATACCTGCATTTCTTGTGCTTCGTTGATGATATACGTTATCTCTCTTAGACATCCCGCATTATCTGTAATCGTTACAGCATAAACACCAGAAGTCAAATTACTTCTATTTTGTGTAGTTGTTCCATCATCCCAAAGAAAGGTAAACGGTGCTTGTCCTGCCGTCATGGTCAATTGTATAGAACCATCTACGCCATTCGGGCAAACATCTTCTATCATAGCTTGTGCTAGGGGACCTGTTGGCTGCTGAACCGTATCACTCAATATTAACTGACACCCCAACTGATCCGTAACAGTAACATAATACACTCCCCCCGTCAAACCATACAAAGCACCTGCACTTGCACCATTACTCCAATTATAAGTATAGGGTGATACACCATTCATAATATTGGTAACAATGCTACCTGTATCTGCATTACAAGCCGTACTTACAGATGAAATCGTACCATCCAAATAACTTGTCAATACCGTTGCACTATCTATAATGGTACAACCATTAAAATCGGTTACGGTTACAGCATACGTTCCTGGGCCTGTATTACTAAGTATTGCATCTTGACTCCCAGTATTCCAATTGTAACTATAAGGCATAGTACCGCCATTTATAGTTGGTGTAGTTTGTCCAGTATTTGCCCCTTGACAGTAAATCAAGTTAGCGTAAACATCTAGAGTTAAAGCTGTTGGTTCTGTAATTTGAACGCTATCCGTTTTGATACAACCGTTATTATCCGTAATCGTTACTTGATATAAATTTGGACTTAATGCGACTAAATTAGAATCAGTTTGCCCCGTACTCCAATTATAAGTATAAGGCATTACCCCCCCAGTAGGAATGATACTCGCTATTCCATCATTCAATCCAAAACAACTAATATTCGTTTGATTTGTAACTGATTCTAATAAATCAGGTTCGTTTACTGTAATCGAAGTAGATTCTATACAGTTATTATTATCGGTGATGGTAACGCTATATGTACCACCATTAATATTATTTAAACTTGATGTTGTCTGATTATTATTCCATAAGTAAGTGTAACCTCCTACACCGCCATTTACATTTAAGGTGACTCCTCCATCTCCAAATCCATTACAAGTTACATTAGTCGGTGTAGCTAAAGCTGTTAAATCTATGGGTTCTGCTACAAATACACTCGCCGTTTCTATACAGTTATTGGCATCTGTAATCGTTACATCATAATTACCTGTCGATAAGCCTGTGGCGGTTGCCATTGTTTGATTATTACTCCATTGATAATTATAACTCCCAACTCCGCCACTTGCAACTACACTTGCTGTTCCTGTTAAGTCTCCATGACAAATAACATCTGTTGAACTTGTTGTACTGGTTAAATCTGTGGGTTCTGCTACGAAAACACTAGCCGTTTCTATACAGTTATTGGCATCCGTAATTGTCACATCATAATTACCTGTCGATAAACCCATGGCTGTAGCTGTCGTTTGATTATTACTCCATTGATAATTATAAGTACCAACTCCGCCACTTGCAACTACACTTGCTGTTCCCGTCAAGTCTCCATGACAAATGACATCTGTTGAACTCGTTGTGCTGATTAAATCTGTGGGTTCTGCTACAAATACACTAGCCGTTTCTATACAGTTATTCGCATCCGTAATCGTTACATCATAATTACCCGTGGATAAGCCTGTAGCGGTTGCCGTTGTTTGGTTATTACTCCATATATAATTGTAACTACCAACGCCACCACTTGCAACTACACTTGCTGTTCCCGTCAAGTCTCCATGACAAATGACATCGGTTGAACTCGCTGTACTGATTAAATCTGTAGGTTCGGTTACAAATACACTAGTCGTTTCTATACAGTTATTGGCATCGGTAATTGTCACATTATAATTACCCGTCGATAAGCCTGTAGCTGTGGCTGTCGTTTGATTATTGCTCCATGTATAATTATAACTCCCAACTCCGCCACTTGCACCTACACTTGCTGTTCCCGTTAAGTCTCCATGACAAATGACATCTGTTGTGCTTGTTGTACTTATTAAATCCGCTGATTCGGTAATCGTTATCATATCTTGATTTTGACAACCATTCGCATCTGTCACAGTATAGTTATACACTCCTGCTGTCAATCCAGTTCTATTAAAAGTCTGATGGTTATCTGACCATACAATATTTTTGCTCCCTGTACCACCCGTCACATTGGCTGTTATTGTACCTTGTGCATCTCCAAAACATAGATTGTGTGTTTCTGTAGTGGTGGTTTGTAACAATGGTGGTTCTGTAATGGTTACACTTTCTGTTTTACTACATCCATTGGCATCGGTTACCGTGACTTCGTATAGTCCTGCGGGTATATTTTGGAGGTCTTGATTGGTGGTTGTAGTGTTCCAGAGGTAGCTATACCCCATTGTTCCTCCCGTTACATTTAAATCTGCTTGTCCGTCGCTTAATCCATTACAGCTAATCATCGTAGAAGTAATATTAGTTACTAATGCAGATGGTTCTTGAATCGTTCTTTGTTCTATTATGGTACAATTATTATTGTCGGTGATTGTCAAGGTATAAGTACCACCGTTTAGATTTTGAATATCTTGTGAGGTCGCATTATTTGACCAATTATAATTGTATAAATGAGATTGTGTAGAAGATAAATCCACCAAAATACTTCCATCTCCATCTCCATTACACTCCAAATCCACTCCGGTTAAATTTGCAGAAAGGGGTATTACCGTAATCATAAAGGATTCATTGCGTTCTAATCCGTCATGTGTGGCTTTTAAGGAAAAGTTTAAATTGCCTGTATTACAAGAAATATGCTGAATCCATACGCTATCACCTTGTATGCTAAATTGAAAATTCCCGTTGTTAAAGGTCTCAAAAGTCATATCGTTTGGAATCGCATCGGGATCGGCAAATAAATCCTGTAAGGCTACTTTTAGACTTTCGGATTGATGTAGAGTTAAGGTTGGGGTTTGTTTTTGTGGGGCTTGACGTTCAGCAAAAACCAAATTTTTAGTACCCAGTACATCTAACTGCTGTATGGTTAGTTTCTGTACATCATCTTCATAAGCAATTAAATTACTCCAATTTTCAGGAATCCGTTTCACAAAGGTATTATTAGATTCAACTAGTAAGTAAGCACTATCTAAATTAATAGATTCTACTTGATCCAAAATATGAGTATAGTAAATTTGACTCGTCGTATTATCTAAATTACACAGTCCAAAAGTTTCAGAAATATCCGTAATATTAAGGCTTGAGTAGTCTTTATCAAATCTTTTTAAACTAAAGTTAGTAATACCTTGATGATTTTGCTTAACAGTTATACCGCTCCAATATTGCAAATCTTGATTATTTAAAACTAAGTTTATACTATCTGACTCTGATAGTAGTGTTTTTTGTAAAAGATTAACTAAAATACTATTATTGGAAGCGTTAACGATAAAAGTGGTATCAACAAACCCCATTTGTTTGATAGCAACTCGATTGTTGCCACGCAGTAGTTTTATAGTCTCATTAGACTGTGTAATTTTTCTAATATGTTTACGATTAATATAAACTTCTGCACCAATATTATCACTAGCTGTATTTAAGTTCATATCAAAAGTATAATCATTCATCATACTATTTGGAATATATATTACCTCTTTTTGTATGAGTATAGTATCTCCATTTATTCCAAAAAATCTTACATTGATAAAATTATGTCCTGTATCAGATAAAGTATAAGTAATAATACTATCAGTAGCAGGATGATATTGATAAGTATTTATAGAATCAAAAGCACTCCAAATGTCATAAGAAGTTAGATTTTCTGCTTTAATTTTAATACTAATAGAGTTTTGTGTTTCAATAATATTATTTGATAATATATGAACATAAGGATATTTTATTCCTGTATAATTCGTCAAAGGAATCATACCGATAGTGAATTTTTTATTTTTTATTTCTTCTGTCACTTCAAAAGTAAGTGGATAAAATCCTTCTGCTGTTATTCTAAGAGTATCTCCATTTACAAATGATCGAGGAATATTCATATAGATCGTTCCTGTTTCGTCGGTTCGTCCTATT
>CAYLSF010000154.1:0-9985 GCA_964385675.1 uncultured Saprospiraceae bacterium | reverse complement strand
CGAGCTAAATATTCTCTTGCCTTAGTTTTGGTATTTAAATGTGCCCAAATATCTATAGCATTAAATCCTATAACATCCATGCCTAAATAATTAGCAATAAAGATGGCTCGTTTATTATGAAATTCCTGTGAAATAATAGTCACTTTATTTCGCTGAAATACTTCTTTACAACGAATCATCGAATCAAAGGTACGGAATCCAGCATAGTCTAACGTAATAACACTATCAGGTACGCCACTTTTTATTAGAGCTAATTGCATATCCTCTGGTTCGTTGTAGCTTCTTTTACTATTATCTCCACTAATTAGAATATGTTTAATTTTTCCGGCTTTGTACAATTCCGAAGCGGCTTTAATCCGATAGGTAAAATATGGATTTGGACGACCATTTCTCAGTTCTTTAATTGTTCCTAATAACAAACCTATATCATTAGAAGGTATCTCATCAACGGATTCAAATAATTTGCCTTCACTCGTTTTTTCAATCCAATGGTGACAACCATAAATAGTTAATCCGCCTAGTATGCCTGCTACTAGCCCATATTTTATCATTTTCCATAAAATTTTAAACCATTTCTTCATTCTTTTTGGTTGTGAGTTGCCATTTATGATTTATTCTCCAAGTTCTACTGCACGATTGAAGGCTGCATTTGTACCCGAAATTATATCATCAGACAATGATGTAGTTTTAAACACTTTCATAGCGGCTTCGGTTGTACCACCTTTTGAGGATACTTTTTGAATCCATTCTTCACAAGTCAATTGATTTCGATTTTGTAAATGAATAGAACCCATAAAAGTCTGTCCAACTAGAAGTTCAGCCTGTGATTTGGTAAAGCCTAAATCTTGAGCCGCTTGTATCATCGCTTGCATGAAGAAATAGACATAAGCTGGACCAGAACCTGAGATTGCCGTAGCAGCATCTAACATGGCTTCATCATCTAAATAAACCGTTTTTCCAGTTGTATTTAGTAAATTTTGAACAGATACTAATTCGATACGAGTAACCGTATTAGCAGAAGTGAATGCCGTCATACCCATACCAATTTGTGCAGGTAAATTGGGCATAGCTCGAATCACTTTTTTTATGCCTAAAGCAGTTGATATAGTGGACATTTTTACGCCTGCCATGATAGACAAGAAAACTTGTTCTGGATCAATGTAAGCTTTAATCGCATCAAACAAGCGATTAGTATCTTGTGGTTTTACAGCTAAAATTACCAAGTCTGCTTTGGGTAAACAATCTTTCGGATGCCCAAAGACAGTCCCTACATTTTTAGTAGCTAGTATGGCAGCACGCTCTGGCGATTTTTCTAAAATCATTAAATCCGCCTCCTTTGCGACATGTCCTTTCAAAAAACTGGTTGCATAAGTTAAACCCATATTACCACCACCGATAATCAAAATCTTCATTAAGTTACTTTTTATGAATTACCTTCCTTGAAATTATAATAGTATTGATAATTAATTGTAAGCGGTATATTGCCACTCCCAACATCTGTTTGTCGGCTGTTTAGGGGCAAAGATAAACAGGTCTATCAAGAATATGAAAATCTTCTGCCCCGTATCATCTCAATAACTATAAAGATGATATGGGGCAGTCCATCTGCTGTCCACTATTTAACACGGGGTAGCCAACAAAGGTAAGTTTAAAATGATTTCGTATCGTAGTCTGATAAAGCATATATGAAGTACATACGTTATTATTGATAAATCTTTTATACCTCTTATCTGCCTTATCGTGACTTATGTTATTACCTTGTTATCGTTTAATAATTTTCCGAACAACTATCTGACTATCAGAAATTATTCTAACCATATAACTACCTTTGGGTAATACAGAAATATCCAATTGATTTTGCTTTAAAGTACGCTGCATCACCGTTTTCCCTACAAAGTCTATCACATCAATGTGAGCATTTCCTATTGCTTCGAGTCCTTCTATTTGTAAAAGACCATTCGTTGGATTTGGATATAAATTTATTTTTAAATCAGTCGATTTTTGAGTAGTCAATTCAACTATATTTGAATATTCAAACTTTCCATCTAAATCCAATTGTTTTAGTCGGTAATAGTTTTTACCTACTAATGGTGCTTCATCTAAGAATTGATATTCTTGTGGTTCTAAAGTCGTTCCAGCACCTTCTTTAAACCCAATGACATCCCAATTTTCTCCATTGGTAGAACGCTGTATTTCAAATCCTTTATTGATTTCTTCGCTCGCTGTTTCCCAATACAATTGATTGCCTTGTGGTGTTGTTTCTCCATAGAATTGAGTTAATTCCACAGGTACATTTATAGTTTCTTGATAGATACGGATATAATCTACTTCCATAGCACTTTCTACGAATCCTGTACCGACTACCGATGGTAACATGGCTACATTGAAAAGAATATATTGATTAGCGTCAAAAGGCCAAGTAGAGGCATCTTTTACCGTTGGGCTGTAAGTATAGTGATTCACACCATCAAAGCTAAATTTAATCCGAGTGGGCGTCCATTCAACAGTATAAATATGAAAATCAGAAGAAACTGTAGGAATTGTTTGATGACCTAGATTTACGGTGTTACCATTGCTTGAGGGCGTGTGTAACGCACTTGAAACATAGCCATGGTTATGTCCCCAATGTTCCATAATATCAATTTCGCCACAATCAGGCCAAGTTGTTGTACCATAACCCTGTGTTTCCCAATATGCACCAGATTCTGTAATATTTTGCCCTAGCATCCACAAAGCAGGCCAAGTACCTGTGCCTGAAGGCATTTTTGCTCTAATTTCTACCTTACCATATTTGAATGCAAATTTAGAATTCAATCTAGCAGAAGTATAATCTTTGGTATAGCCTTGATCGGTATAGGTTTCTGCTTTTGCTATGATTTTTAAGACTCCATTTTCTACTACTGCATTATCTGTACGGTTAGTGTAATGCTGTACTTCTGAATTATACCAACTTCCTCCTGCGGGTAATTGTGTTTGATGAAACCAATTAGTAGCATTAACTGCTCCATCTATATTAAACTCATCTTGCCATACTAAATTGTCATATACTACCCCTGATGGATTTACTTCATCATATAAGAAATCATCAATATAGGCTTTTACTTGATCCGTATTATTTTCTCCATTGACCTGTATCAAAACTCTATCCAAATCATTTCTTGTAGTAGGTGCAGCAGAGTTTGCATCTGCATTAGTGTAAGGATCATCTAAAAAATCAAAAGTTATGGTTTGCCATTGATCGAGTGAAATAGTTTTAATGATTTCTGTTTGTGTTGTCCACGGTTGAGCAATATCAGAATCCTGTAGTTTTAAAGAAATTTGATTTGTTTGACTTCCTGTAATTCCACTTGATGGCACATATATTTTTAAAGAAAAGGTGGCATAGGTAGATAAATCAAATTCACTTCCTTTATCAAATCGAATATTAGCATACTGTCCACCTGTATCGTGATACTCTAGTACAGTAGCAGAATTATTATTTGCATTAGATTGAGGATTAGCTAGGCTTGTATTTAATCCACAAGCATCTGGAACCCAAGTAATCGAACTACCACCTTCAAAGTCATCTTGCAACGGAGCAGCAGGAGGTTCTAAATATTCTACATCATCAATATAAGCTAGCACATGATCATTATTATTTTCTCCATTGACTTGTATGACAATTCTATTAAAGTCGGTACGTGTCGTTGGAGGAGGAGAACCTGGATCTAAGTTGACATAGGTATCATTAGCAAAGTCAAATGTTACCGTTTGCCATTGATCTAAGGAAATTGTTTTGATGATTTCACTTTGTGTATCCCATGGTTGTCCTAACGTCCCATCTTGTAATTTTAAGGAAATCTGATTAGTTTGGCTTCCTGTTAATCCTGCTGTTGGCACATAAATTTTTAAAGAAAACGTAGCATTGGTAGATAAATCAAAATTATTCGTTACATCAAACCGAACATTCGCATATTGTCCCCCAACGTCACTATATTCGAGTACGGTAGCAGATGTGTTAATACCCGTTTGGTGTGGATTCGCTTTACTGGTATTTATCCCACAGTTATCACCAGCCCAAGTAGAAATCGTACCACTTCCTTCAAAGTCATCATTAACATTAGTAGCATTTTGTGAAAACCCAAATAACGGAAAACTAATAGTAAGAATTGATAAAAACAGTTTATAAAATCTTGTCATTTTAAGTAGTTAGTTCCAGCTATTCTCGGTTTAGAGAATTTAATATTTATTAGCTCTTATTTATCATTACAATCCATTATTTGCGTAGCATATTTTCAAAAAATGGATGTATTTAATTTACAAACCATTACAAATATTAAAAAAGCTAAACCGAGAACAGCTGTTAATATACTTAAAATATATTAATTTAACTTATGTAATATTTTACTCAAATAATGTAGAAGAAATCCCAAGTAAAACGAATCGGTTGAATGAGTTCAACATTACTTTTTCAAGGTAAAATGAAATGTTGCTCCTTCACCTTCTACTGACTCTACCCAAATTTTGCCTTGATGCTGTTCTACAATTCGCTTACAGGTAGCCAAGCCTATTCCATTTCCTTTATACTCACTAGAGTTATGCAATTTTGTAAAAATATCAAATATCTTTTTTTGATGAGCTGTTGAGATACCAATACCATTATCTTTTATGGAGATTTGCCAATGTGTCCCTAAATCTTTTGACGCTAATTGTATGACACACTTTTTATTTTTAGGTCTAAATTTTATAGCATTTGAAATTAGATTTTGAATTAGTTGAATCATTTTGGCTATTATCATTGGCGTATCAGAAGGTAATTCCGCTGCAATGATTTTGACATTATTTTCTGAAATTTGTTTTCTAAGGTTTTGTCTTACTACCGCCAATATCGTATTTAAATTTTGTCGTACAAATAAATCCTCTTTATCAAAGGAAAACTGAGCATACTCTAATAAACCATGTATCAAACTAGACATATTTTGAGCACCGTCAATAATGTAGTTTAAATATTCATGTCCTCTATCATCTAACTTATCTGAATATCTTTTCTGTAATAATTTAGCAAAACTACTCATAGTTCTCAACGGTTGTTTCATATCATGAGAAGCAGCATGAGCAAAATTTGATAATTCTTCATTTGAGCGTTGTAAAGCTTCTGTGCGTTTCTTGATGGTTTCTTCTAGCTTATTTTTATAGTCTATTAATGCTAATTCCGCTTTCTTTTGTTGAGATATATCCGCTATCATTCCAATGATATAGAGAATCTTATTATACTTATCTCGAATAACTGAAATGGATAAATTCGTCCAAAGTATCGTCTTATCTTTTTTAATAAATCGCTTTTCAATCGTATAATTATCTATTTCGCCTTTACGTATTTTATCGGCATAAAATCCTTCTACTTTTTTATCCTCTACATAAGAAATTTCTGAAACCCGTTTTTGGGTAGTTTCTCCTTTTGAATAGCCTAACATCTTACAAAAAGCAGGATTTGCTTCTTTTATTCGACCGTCAATTGCTGTCATAGCTACCCCTAAAGGACTATGTTCAAATAAACTTCTAAACTGAGCTTCACTCGCTCTCAATTTTTTCTGACTTTCATAAAAATCCGTAATATCCTCTATGCAAGGCAAAGAGGCTGTTAATTTACCAGAACTATCTCTTACATAGGTTACCGTCAGTTTTCCAAAGAAAATACTCCCATTTTTTCTAACGTAACGCTTAATGAGTGAAAAGACGCCATTGTATTGTTTACGCTTATCTATTTTCAAGTTTCTATCCGCAGGAAAAGTAATATCATCAGCTGTCAATCCAATAAATTCCTCTTTATTGTATCCAAACATATTGCAAAGGGCAGGATTCACTCGTACAAAACGATTCCCTTCTTCCATTATTCCCATTCCAAACGCACTATTCTCAAACACACTTTCATAATCATAGGCTACTAATGGTATAGTTTCTATTTCTGTTATTTGTTCAGCTGGCTCGAATAGTAAACAAACATTCTTTTCACCATTTTCATGAATACAAGATTGAATAGTCAATTGATAAAATACACCTTCATTAGTTATAATAGACTTAGTTATAGGCTTTAGGGTAAGAATGACAAATTTTAAGTCTTCTACTAAATTTTCATACTCGAAGTTATAAGTAAAATGTAAAAGAGAACGCCCCTTATCTTGCTCCAACACATTGAAAAATAAAGATAAATTTGGTGTAAATCTTATTATAGAAAAAGTATTATCCAATAATACACCTTCCGTCTTATCATCTAAAGATAATGGACATGGAAAGTCATCATCATGTTGATATTGACATTGTGGTATGTTTCCTAAATATTTATTCATCTGACCCATGATAAGATATTTATTAACATTAATGAAACATTTATGCCAAATGAAAATATCTTAAATACATAGTGTCTTTATGACGCTTCTTATTATTTTTCAACTATAAAGCCAACACCAAAACACTAGATAAAACATTATAAATCAAAACCTTACATGCTATAACCAAAACTTAAAGCTATAATTATTCTAGTATTTTAAGAAATAGTCAGCTATTTCCAAAACTCAATCAGTTTCCCAAAATGAAACAAAAGTTAAAATTTAGGAAATGTGACAAGATAAATTTATTGCTTACTAAAAACACAAAACCCTATCAGAATTGACTTCCAATAGGGTTTCTTTATAAAGACCTAAATCTATACCTCTATATATGGATCGGACGATCCTCCGTAGCCGCTAGAGCTGCTTCTTTAAATGCCTCAGTATAAGTCGGATGTGCATGACTTGCTCTGGCAATATCTTCTGCTGAAGCTCTAAACTCCATTGCAATCACCCCTTCTGCAATAATATCTGCTACACGAGGACCTACCATGTGTACCCCTAGGATTTCATCCGTTTCTTTGTGAGCTAAAATTTTGATGAATCCTTCTATATCCATACTTGCTCTTGCACGACCTAAAGCTTTCATTGGAAACTTTCCAGACTTAAATGGAATTCCTTTTTCTTTCAATTGCTCAGAAGTGTATCCTACTGCAGCTACCTCTGGCCAAGTATAAACGACACCTGGAATTAAGTAATAGTGAATATGTGGTTTTTGCCCTGCTAAATATTCTGCTACAAATACACCTTCTTCCTCTGCTTTGTGTGCTAGCATTGCTCCCTTAATCACATCTCCTATCGCATAAATACCTTCTGCTGTCGTTTGTAAATGCTCATCTACTTTGATGCGACCTCTATCATCTTTTTCTACGCCTGCATTTTCTAATCCTAGATTATCGGTATAGGGGCGGCGACCGATTGCAACTAAGCAATAATCAGCATCTATCACCAATTCTGTATTTTTATCCCGATGTACCGCTTCTAATTTGGTAGAGTTACCATCAGAAGTAACTTGTGTTACCTTATGTTTTAGGTGGAATTTTACGCCTAACTTTTTCATAGACTTCATCAATTCCTTTCCACAATCCTTTTCCATTCCACCAATAATACTGTCCGCGAATTCAATGACAGACACTTTTGTTCCCAATCTTGCATATACAGAGCCTAACTCCAATCCAATCACACCACCACCAATAATCGTCATAGAACCGGGTACTTCTTGAAGCGTTAACGCTTCTGTAGAAGTGATTACTCGTTTCTTATCATAATTAAAAGAAGGGAAAGTAATTGGTTTTGAACCTGTAGCAATGATAGTTTTATCTGACTCTATTTCAGTTGTTTTACCATCATTTCCAGCAATACTGATTTTATTTTTAGACACAAACGAGCCGTGACCATGATAAACATCAATACTATTTTTATTCATCAAAAAGTCAATTCCCTTGGTCGTTTGAGCCACTACATCATCTTTACGTTTAATCATTTGAGGCATATTCACACTCAAATCACTGATATTGATGCCGTGTTTATCAAATTTCTTTTTTGCAACATAATAATGCTCAGAAGAATCCAATAAAGCCTTAGAAGGAATACAACCTACATTTAAGCAAGTTCCACCCAATGTGTTATAACGCTCAATAATTGCTGTTTTAAAACCTAATTGTGCTGCACGTATGGCTGCAACATATCCTCCTGGACCAGAACCGATTACGGTTACATCGTATTTCATCGAATTATGCGATTTTTATTTAATGAT
This sequence comes from uncultured Saprospiraceae bacterium, assembly GCA_964385675.1. Lineage (GTDB taxonomy): Bacteria > Bacteroidota > Bacteroidia > Chitinophagales > Saprospiraceae > CAYLSF01. The sequence continues at coordinate 1,864 of CAYLSF010000154.1, read as the reverse complement.
TAATCATAAAACGCTTATTTCAGCATTCGGTTGCAAATGTACCACAAACATTCCTCTTTGTAAATAGCGGAACACAATTGTTTATAGTACATTTGGTAAAAATTGCACTTATGAAAAATATCCAATTGATGCTCTATGGCTTCATATTATTTTTATGTGGCTGCTGGGGTACGCCTTCTACCAAATCTAAAGTCATTATAAATAATAATGAAGTTCAACTACGTTTTGCAGACGTAAGCGTATCTATTTTACCTGAATATGGTGGGCGCATCAGTCAGTTAAAATGTGGGGATGTTAATTTACTCATGGATGATCATAATGGCAACTATGCTTTTGGTTCTACTTTTTGGATTGCTCCTCAATCCTTGTGGGATTGGCCTCCTCCACCTGTTTTGGACTCAATGCCTTACTCTTTTTTAGATTTAAAGGAATTCATTCATCTAAAAAGTGACCTAGATACGAGTTTAGGGATTAGCATTACTAAATTTATTTATTTAGAACAATCGGATACTTCTATACATATTCGTTATACCATTCATAACGAAACCGATTCTATGCTTCAAATTGCCCCTTGGGAAATTTCTCGTATCCCAAAAGATGGAATGACTTTCTTTCCAAAAGGAGAAATGCCCCCAACCCTTAAACGTGGTGGTCTCGTTGTACCATTTGAATTGAATAATGATTTGTATGTTTACCGTAACAGTCCAACAGATACTATTAGTGAACATCAAATTATGATAGCAAATGGTTCGGAAAATTGGTCTGCTTTTGTGTATCAAGATGTCTTATGGATAAAGCAGTTTGAGGATATTAGTCTAGCAGAACAAGCAAAAGGAGAAGGTGAAATCTTACATTATGTATCCCCTATCCTACCCTTTCAGGAATTTGAGATTCAAGGGCGATATACACAAGTTGAACCCCAAACATCATTTGATTGGGACGTTGTTTGGTATTTGCGTAAAGTAAAAGCAGGGCTTGATGTAAAGGATTATGGTAAAATTGCTAGAACAATCGTGAACAAAAATTAATATTTTTTAATCGTTTAAATACATATTAGCATGACATGTACAAAGTATTTCTTATCGCTATTTATCTGTAGTTTAATTTGTATATCTATCCAAAGTGTGGCTCAAAGTCAAAACAATTCCGTTACAGAGCATAAAATCGAAGTTATTGGATTTGCAAAACAAGAAGTAGAACCCAATCAGATATATATCAAAGTTCAACTTAAAGAATACTTCAAAAGCAAACAAAAAATTACGGTGGAAGCTCAAGCCAAAAAAATGCAAGATGGACTTAAAGCAATAGGGATTACAGAAGATAGGATTAAACTAAGCTATGGAAGTGCTGCTTATCAACGTGTTAAACTATTTAAAAAAGATGTAGTTGCTCAAAAAACCTATGAAGTCTTAGCCAAAAGTAGAACTGAGGTTGATAAAATATTCAAAGTCCTTGAAGCAATTCAGATTACTACGGCTTATGTCAATAAAGTGAATCATTCGGAATTAGAAACTATCAAAGATTCATTAGCTATAGTAGCTGTAAAAAATGCCAAAGCAAATGCTAAGAATATGGTTAATGCACTTGGTGCACAACTAGGAAAACCTATTTTGATTCATGAAATTGAACCCAACTCAAATGCTGTTCCAAGAAATCATATTGGTATAAGGGGTTCACGGTCAACCATAAAAAATGAGTTCATCACAGCTTCAGATATTGAAAATTTAGTTTCTTACAAACCAATTTTAATAAAAAAGTACATTCATGTTTCTTTTTTAATTGAATAGCATACTTATGAAATACAGTTATATATTATTTCAAAGCTCGATACAAAACATCATGAATTCGCCTCCGAGTTTTCAAT
>CAYLSF010000153.1:0-10002 GCA_964385675.1 uncultured Saprospiraceae bacterium | reverse complement strand
TACGGAAGAACTTTTTTAATGACTAATTGTCAACTGATAAATGATTCATCTCAAACACTAATTGTAAACATACAAAGAAATAAATAATAGGATGGAGTGTTCTAATTAACATAATCCATGGAGGTACGCCCATTGAACCTGTGTTTCTCCAAACCACAAACGCTTGATACTTTGCTTCTCCTGATTGCAAATAAAATGGAAAAAAGTAGATCAATCCAATAAGAGCAGGAATAAAATGTAACCAAAGTTTAGGCTGTAACCGAAAATCCTTTTGAGTACAAGCCCTTACATATAAATAAAGCAGCGGTCCAAATAGGAAAAAAACAATAAAGTGAATATGTATTACATGTGGCAATTGCTCTAAAAGTTGTAATTGAGAGAGCAAGCCTGGCAGCAGAATAATAGCTGGCATCAATAATGAGATTCCCAAGTACCGATTAGCTTGATGACGGACTGATTTTTTAAACACTAAATATCCCCCCGTAAATACACACTCATAAAATGCCAAAGCTATGATTAATCCCAATAGGGACATGGGTTGGTAATTTGTTAATTCCTCCATAAAGTGATAGTATTTGTAGTAGATAGGTTATGATGCATTAAGTTTTGATACTTTTCAATTCGATACTTCTATAACAAGCACAGATTAATTGTAATGTCTTCGAGGGTAAATATACCAAATACTTAATGAAGTTGTTTAATAAAAGGATTTCTAGGATTATTATTTTTCATATATGAATGGTAGAGACGTTGCAATGCAACGTCTCCACGAATAATCGGTCAAATAGAAAATACAAATAATTATCGCGATAATATTATTGTTAGACCGTTTTGATTTTTGATTTTAGACGTTTTATAAAACGTCTCTACGGGATAATTATCATTTATGGTGCAGGAATCGTATAAACCTTATGGATGGCTTCTATCGCTTGCATACATTCCTTAGATAAGGTAATGGCTGCACTACCAATATTTTCTTTCAATTGTTCCATAGTCGTCGCACCAATAATATTGCTCGTCAAAAATTGCTGTTGATTAATAAAAGCCAATGCCATTTGCGTCAAACTCAGATTATGGTCTTTTGCAATTTTAATATATTCTGCTACTGCCTTATAGTTATGATCACCGCTATATCTCGACATTCTATCTCCAAATAAGGTCAACCTACCTTTTGATGGCTTTACATCTTGATGGTATTTACCACTCAACAATCCAAAAGCCAATGGAGAATAAGCCAATAACCCGACTTGTTCTCGAATCGCAACTTCCGCCATATTCACATCAAATGCACGATTTAATAAACTATATGGATTTTGTACACTCACCATTCTTGGCAAATTAAATTGTTCCGCTGTTTGGATGAATTTCATGGTTCCCCAAGACGTTTCATTGGATAATCCTACGTGTCTAACTTTTCCAGCTTGAATCACCTCTTGCAAACCTTCTAGTACTTCTTGAAAATTCTCAGTCCATGGATCACTTTTGCTATGTCGGTAACTTAATTGTCCAAAAAAATTAGTGCGACGTTCGGGCCAATGCAATTGATACAAATCAATATAATCGGTTTGCAACCTTTTCAAACTGTCATTCACAGCCTGATGAATGGATTTTTTACTAAAATCCATTGGTTGACGCATGTAAGTTAGCTTTGGAATAGGGCCTGCAATTTTTGAAGCTAAGATAATATCGTCTCGCTTTCCTCGCTTTTTTAGCCATGTTCCAATAATACGTTCTGTCTCTCCTTGTGTATCACCACTTGTTGGTACGGGGTACATTTCTGCGGTATCAATAAAATTAACCCCATTGGCAACCGCATAGTCCAGTTGCTCATGTCCATCTTGTTCAGTATTCTGAACGCCAAAAGTCATTGTACCTAAACATATTACACTGACTTTTATATCTGTCTTTCCTAAACTTCTGTATTCCATTTTTTCAATTTTGTGCGAAAATAGTCTATTTTTACGGATAGACTATCAAACAATTATTTTTGTATTAACAAATTAAGATAATTACTTGTCAGAACAGAAGACTTATCTGTTGAAAGGCAGATAGAGATAAATCATTTTTCAAAAAGTCTATCCTTTATAAAATCTCTACTCTCTTGTCTCTATTATCTGTTATTCATAAAATAAATACAATTTTAATCATCCAACAAATATATCAAGCACCCTATGTTAGATTATACAACTTTAAAAGAATTAGTCGAAATCGACTCTCCCACAGGATTTACACATCATGCGAATGACTACATTGTAAAGGTTTTAAAATCTTATAATGTTCAAACAAAAAGAACAAATAAAAACGTAGTCAAATGCAAATTTTCTGAACAACCGACTTTAGGGATTGCCGCACATGTAGATACTCTTGGTGGCATTATTTCTGAAATTACGAGTAAAGGCAAAATACGAATTTCAAAAATTGGAGGTTTATCCCTCACAGGTTTTGAAGGTGGATACTGTAAAATTTACACCTTAGAGGACACCATTTATACGGGTACATTTTTACTAGACAACCCTGCTACACATGTCAATCGAAATGTGGATAAGACACAACGTACTTTATCCAATATGCATATTCGATTAGATGAAAATGTTCGCACAAAAGCAGAGGTAAAACAATTAGGAATTCAAGTCGGCGATTTTGTTTGCTTTGACACCAATTATCAAGAACTCCCGAGTGGATTTATCAAGTCTCGATTCATGGACAATAAGGCAGGTTGCTTTGTTTTATTTGAACTAGCCAAGCGATTACAAGCCCTTGATAAACCTGTACCTGTTGAATTATTTTTTTCCAACTATGAAGAAGTCGGACATGGAGGTACTTGTGGTTATTCCGATTCCATTCAAGAATTACTAGTCATAGATATGGGCGTAGTTGGTGAGCATAAAAATGGCTTAGAAACCGCTTGTTCTATCTGCGTAAAAGATGGTAGTGGGCCGTATGACTATGCGATGAAAAAGAAATTGATTCAGCTAGCAAAACAAACTAATATTCCTTTTGAGTTAGATGTCTATGACTATTATAGTTCAGATGGTTCTGCTGCAATGCGAGCGGGTAATGACTATAGAGTAGCTTTAATTGGTCCTGGTGTGTCTGCCTCTCATGGTGTTGAGCGTACGCATAAGCAAGGCATTGAAGCTACTATTGATTTGTGTATGGCTTATATTGAGGATTCTTTTTAGTTACTACTGGTTGCTGGTTTTAAAAATTGAACGGGTGACTTTTGAGTCACCCGTTCAATCTATTGGAGTTTGGGATTTGGGATTTGGAATTTGGAAATTTATTTCTTGCTCATCGCATTCATCACCAACTCCAGAATCGCAACTGATAAAAATACATCTTCCTCTTGCTTTTCCATTGGTGTCAAGAGGTCAAATGCTCTTGGATTGACCTTGTCCGTCAATTTTGGATTCACCAAATTTCCAATTTCTCGATTATTAACGATAATTGGATTCAATGGCTCATTCTTTTGCTTATGAATTTGAGCGATCCGTTTTTTACGTCGATTGTACAAAACCCCATCCGATTTTAAAACCCCCATTGGTTCATTGTCCAAATAGATTTGAATACCTTTTTTACGAATTCTATAGATATATTCTCTATTCGATGTCTTAGCGTATAAAACCGCATTGTGAGGAGAAATATACTTTTTATAGCCGTAGTTAATCATCGGTTCTTGATAAATAGAAACCAATGTTCCTTCTGCTTCTGCTATATTCCCTCTTCTTAGTTTTTTATTAACGTGTTCTAAGGATAGCAATTCCATTTCCTCGTCATTCCATGGAACAAGGTCATCTGTGGTAGCTGCTAGAGACAATCGCATTTTTTCTACATCATTACGGACTTGATTTTCGTTGGGTTGAGTATGGCGAATTAGCTTTAATAAGCGACGAATAGCATAGAAAAAACCAGCTGCTACAGCCACTGTAAAAAGCAATCGTATGATAAACATGAATAACATGAAGTTCTTTTTTCGACTTTCGACAATCGACACACGACAATCGAAAAATATTATTGTTAAAAAATCAAATAATGAAATTTGTAACTTTGGTAAATGTAACGATTTAAAAGCATAATCAGTTACAGGTATTCGATAAAACTACAACATTCTAAGATAGAAATTCGTGCGTTTAACGCTAGACAAATCCAATTGGTAATGAAAAAATGGCAAGGGTATCATATTTATTATAGCGGAGACTTAAATGATTTATTGGTGGAAAGAGTCGTGCCATTATTACAATCTTTGCAACAAGATAATTTGGTAGAACGCTATTTCTTTATTCGTTATGGCGAAAAGGGACAGCATATCCGTCTAAGATTATGGGATGATGCTTCAAAATTTGATACGCTAATTACACCAAAAGTACAAGCATATTTTACGACTTATTTTAAAAATAATCCTTCTGTTAGAACTACTGAACAACCAGATTTCTACCCTAATGATTCTGTACAGTTAGAGGAATACCTTCCAGAAATTGAGCGATATGGCGGAACAGAAGGAATAGAATTAGCGGAATCTTTATTTTGTACGTCTTCGCAAACAGTTTTACTCTTATTACAACAAGGGGCTTTAGAAGATTATGAATCTACATTAGGCATAGCGATTCAACTTCACCTTGCCCTAGTTTTTCAAATGCAATATGCCCCTGATGAAGCACATCAACTCTTTCGACAAGTCTATGAACAATGGCTTGGTGTTTTTAGAAAAGGAAATAAAGATACCGAGTGGGATTTGTTACGGAAGATGCAACAACAATTTGAATTTCAAAAAGGTAGTATCGTTCCTTATGTTCAAAACCTATGGAATAGTCTGGCACAAGAGGAAACATACGAGGATTTTTGGTTTCATTATTGGAATCGCACTATTCAGCAATTTCAAGCTCAATTTTCAAAAGCTACCCTCTCTCGACATGAAGAAGCCATTATTGCAGATTATATTCACATGACTAATAATCGACTTGGTGTTTCTAATTTTGATGAAAGCTATCTAGCCTTCTTGCTGATGCGGTGTATGGAAGTGGAATAATATTTGGGCCTACTTATATCAGCAAACAAAGTCAGAAATTACCTCATATTTTGACCACATCCCCTAGTGTATTTAAACCACACCATTTCTCCGTAGATAGTTAATACGAATAATTAACTCTCTTTTAGCTTCGCCTGCACCGCTTGAAATACTACCTAAATGGATCAAAAAGAGAAAGACAAAAAATCCAAGTGGTATAAAGAAATATGCTGGTTGTATATTTTCAAATCCTATAAAAAAGATTGGTATTATGAAAATTAAAACTCTCATAAAAATCAAATAAGGATGTTGAAATTTACTATCAATTATTATTAATTCGTACTCAGGAAAATATTGATATGTATGTATTATTCTATCCTCTTTTCTAACAGCTTCTGTGGTAGTTATATGATTTTTATTTTCAATATTACTAATACAGTATTCTCCTAATGCTACATCTTTTGCCTTTGGAAACTTCATAATATCCTCCAAAGTATGCCTGCCCAAATCCACTTCAATTTGTACTCTTCTTTCAAATAATTTCCCGAAGAATTTAACCATAACAAACGAGTCTTAAAGTTTCATAATCAACTATTTAATTAACTATTAAAAGAGAGATACTCGTTCCTAATAATATTGCTATTCGTCGAAAAGTGATTAAAAAAAATAACGTCTATGAAGTATAATCCCTCATAGACGTATTTACAAGTTTAGACTTATCATTAACGTATTTTTAAAACAATAATTTTAACCTATCCTATTATTTCTCATATAATTGATACGAATGATTAATTCCCGCTTCACTTCTCCTGCATTACTGTGCATAGAGGCAGCAAGCATTCCTGTTAAAAATATAAATGCACCCAATGCAATAAGAATAGGGTCAAGTAAATTTCCAATAACTCCAGCAAAAATCGGGAAGATGAGTACAATGGCAAATCTAAACAATTCTAATCCCAAACTTACAAACCTACTTTGTAATTCAATTATTTTTCTATTGGGATCATACTCCATTGTATGAATCGTTTGACCTTTTTTGACCGCTAGTGTTGCTTCAAGATGATTTTCATGTATCACACGATTGACATAAAATTCCCCTAAACCAGCTTGACGAGCATTGGGTAAATTGAATATCTTTTCTAAATTTAACTGTCCTAAGTCCACCTCAATGCTATCTTTTCTTTCAAATAATTTTCCAAATAAATTCAACATAACGAACAAGTTTTAAAGCGTCAAAATCAATTACTTAATTAACCGTCAAAAGTAATATACTTGTTCCTGTTCTTACTCTTATTAGTCGATTTTTTCATAAGAAACGTCTATGAATCAATAGATTGACTCATAGACGCTTTATCGAAAACATATATCCGAAATCAACTATTCTCTCGTAAAATCAAAAGAGCCTCCACCTTGTTTAAGGGTAAAATTCTTAAAACTATCTGCTTCATCAAATAATAAAACAATGCCTGCGGGTTCAAATTTAAATTTAGTTTTACTGACTACTGTTAGCGGAAATGCACCTTGTCCTGTAGCTTGAGCGGTCAATTTTCCATCTTGTACTTTAAACGTAATTTTTAGCGGAATTTGTTTGGACGCATAAATACCTTCGTATTTTTTCAAATCTGCTTCTGATAATTCTATTTCTTTTTCATTCAAATTGGGCATTTTATAAGGCAAGTCAAACCAAATACTTAGCACACCAATCATCACATCATTTAAAGGATAATTCGCTCCATTTGTCAATAAGGTGAATGCTGTTTTTTGCTCCTTAAAATAGACCAAATTGGATTGAAAGCCATCAATACCACCATTATGTCCATAACCTTTCATATCATTTAAAGGAAATACAAAAATTCCTCGTCCGTAGCCTTCTTCTATTTCAATCATCTTCTCCAGTGAGGCTGCTTTCAATAATTTTCCATTAAATAGTCCATCGATGAACGCCATTAAATCACCTGTATTAGATACAATTGCCCCTGCACCATGTGGAATAGACATATCGGTTTCCGATTCCTTTTGCCAGGCTTTTCCTTTCCATTTATAAGAATTGGCTTCATTATTCTCAATGTCTATTTTGCCTCCATACTTAGTATGTTTTAAATTAAGCTTCTTGGTAATTCGTTTTTTAAGTTGTTTTTGATAAGTCGATTTTGTTACTTTTTCGATGATTCTTCCCAACAAATAATACCCACTATTGGAATAACTGGCTTTTTCATTCGGTTCAAAATTACTTCCTAAATCGGTTATAATTTTTACAATTTCTTGCTCTGTTTTAGCTTCATTCATATAGCTTAAATAAGCTTTATCATCTGTAAAATTGAATATCCCAGAGCGGTGATTCAATAAATTAGAAATTGTAATATTATCCGCATTTTTAATAGTTGGATAAAAGGTAGATAGTTTTGTATCCAAGCTTAATTTACCTTCTTCTATCAATTGAAAAATCATCGTAGCGGTAAAGGTTTTAGAAATTGAACCAATGCGATAAACCGTTTCTGGATTTGCTTTCTGCTCATTGGCAATGGATACAAATCCAGTCGCTTTTTGATAAACAATTTCCCCCTTTTCCATAAATCCCACGCTTGCCATGAGTTTATTGTATTTGGCAAATTCGTCTAAAAAAGTATTTAATTTTTGAGTTTTAGTAGCAGATTGAGCTATTAAGGAAAATTGAAAGCCACTGGCGATAATAAAAAGTAGTAAGCTAATTCTTTTCATAATGTATGTTTTATGTATTACTAATTTATGATATTTCCTATCACGAGCAAGGTCAAGTTTAAAAATGCTTGTCCCAAAATAAATCTATAAACCAATGGAAAGTTTAGCTAAGTGACGAGGTTTGAAGCAATTCGGTTACGTTTATTATGGGTTATATCAAAATCTATTTTTGAGTGTTATTAATGTCTTTGAGTAATTCTTTCCAGTTATCTAATATAAAAGTACGCCAAGCTTTAAACGACACTTCGGGAACAATATCGTTTTTAAATTTGAGTAAAGTATTTTTCAAGGCTTTTGAACGTTCTTTCTTTTGGTGGCTTTCCTTATAATAATTTAAATCCTGCCTCAAATGGTTTTTCAACTTAATCAATTCATCTATTCTAAGTTCTACCAATTCTTGTCTATTGAGTTGGCAAACCTTAATAGTTGCCTTCATTTGCTTAGTTTTTGCTATGATCTCCGCTGTTTGAAGATTAAACGTAAAATGTGCTTTTAAACTCTCCGTCGTTTCTTGTTCTGGATTCAAAATCAAAGGCAACTCTACAGCATTATAGGCTTCAATTTGAGATTGAGCCGTTTTTAGCGTTTCATTATTATAGTGAAGTTGCTTTCCTTCCAAATATGCTATAAACTGATTAGACTTTATTTCATTACATTTCTTACACGCAATCAAAAGATTATCCCAACTAAATGCCAACCAAAAATACGGCACTTTAGGGCGATAATGCTCAACGTGCCTATCTACATCTTTTAAAGTCTTTTCACAATACGCACATTTTCTGTGGTAAATTTTATCTAAAGCTAATTTGACCTTTTGAGGTTTATATAAATTATCAGAAGAACAATATTTTCCAGCGGCTTTATTTTGTTCAAATGCCTCTCTTCTAGGTTTATAGAACATTATTTTTGGGATAGCTTCAAAATCCTTCTGAATCGCAATCATGGAATGATTAGTTTAATTGGGTTATACTTTTGCTAATTCTGCTTCTATCATATCAATGACATCCTCATCTATTAAATTAGGCATGGTTTGTAATTTTTGTTGTATCAATTGATGAATTCTCAAATAAGGATAATCATCACTACTCAAATCATTCCGATTATCAAATCCTTTTGGTCTAGCAGTAGGCAAATTAAATAAAGGTGAAGTCACCAAGCTATTGAGCATCAAATCCGAAATGTCTTCTACGGGTTCAGATACCTTTGTTTTACCGTTTTCTTTATACACTTTATAAAATGTCGCATCTTTTGATGCCCCTAAAATCACAATCGGATTATGCGTAGTAAATATGAATTGAAGATTTGGAAACCATTCTCGTAACTTTTTTACAATTTCGTATGCCCATTTTGGGTGTAAATATGCCCCAATTTCATCTACAATTACCACTCCCGAATAATCATGTGTACTCGCTACATTGGGTTGCAAAGCCGATAACCGAGCAATTAAATCACAAACCCAAATAATCACGGACTGATACCCATCTGACAATTGATTAAAGTCTAACGTTGTTCCTTTTTCGGTAAATGTTACCTTATCAGGCGTTACCGTAATTTTTACATCCCGTTCCAAAATATCCGTTAATATTTCCTCGGCTTGTGCTAGACTAATTTCAGAAGTATCTCCTCTTGCATCTTTATAATCCAAATGTTGTAACCATTTTTCAGGATTTTCTAAATAGGTTTCTTTATCAAAAAGAGATACATAACCTGTTTTATCCACCTTATCAGAATCATTCCGAAATCGCTCAATGCCGTAACCAAAGACAGCATTAAATGATTTACCTTGTTTTTTAGGGTTTTCAGCATATTCGTACTTTGAATTATCCGTTGTCTTAGCTATTAGCTTGATATTTTTCTTTTGGTTCTGTTTCGTAATTCTAATAACATTTGGTTCATTTTGATTACCTCGCAATGCAAGTATTATCGCTTGTAGTAAAATAGTTTTACCATCACCATTCTCCCCCATGAGATAAATTTCTTTTTCATCCCCTAAGTTTTGAAGTGCTATATTTTCTATTGAAAAGTAGTTTTTTAATATTACTTCATTTAAGTATGTTTTGGGTTGATGATTCAATTTCGGTTGAGTTTCTGTATTAATATCTCTTATGATAAAGTCTAATAACTTGTGTATATCTTCGTCTTGTTTTAAGATGATTGGGTGAAGGTTTTCAACTTGCGGTAAACCTTGTTCTTTCACCGTCGATTCTGTCAGAAAAAAAACGGATACTCTATGAATAGTTAACTTACTGATAAAATCAAATGGTAGTTTATATTTAGTA